>NZ_JAUBUC010000158.1:0-6399 GCF_036705285.1 Microcoleus sp. B4-C1
TCGGCTACTGGGTTGAATATGGGGGTTGGTTCTGGGGCGGGTGTGGGTGTTGGTGGTGTTGGTTCTGGGGCGGGTGTGGGTGTTGGTGGTGTTGGTTCTGGGGCGGGTGTTGGTTCCGCGGCGGGTGTGGGTGTTGGTTCTGGCGCGGGTGTTGGTTCCGGCGTGGGTGTGGGTGTGGGTTCTGGCGCGGGTGTTGGTGTTGGTGGTGTTGGTGGTGTTGGTGGTGTTGGTGGTGTTGGTGTTGGTGGTGTTGGTGGTGTTGGTGGTGTTGGTGTTGGTGGTGTTGGTGGTGTTGGTGTTGGTGGTGTTGGTGGTGTTGGTGGTGTTGGTGTGGGCGCGGGTGTTGGTGGTGTTGGTGGTGTTGGTGGTGTTGGTGGTGTTGGTGTTGGCGCCGGTGTTGGTTCGTTCAGGGGAATGGCAGAGACAGTAGCGCTGGCGGGGCTGGTAGCGCCCTGGTTGTCTGTAGCGCTGTAGGTGAAATTTGCTGTTGTAAAGTTGGCTGTCGATTGGAAAAATAATTGGTTAATGTCAGCAGGTGTCAGAATTTGACCGGCGCGGATAATCCTGCCGCCTGTTTCGGGATCGCCTAAAAATACCAGCCCTTCATTTGCTGGTGGGACGGTGTTGATGGTGAAGGATTCGATCGACCCGTCTGGATCTGTGCCGCCTAGTCCTGCGATCAAGACAGTGCTGCTGGGGGCGATTTCGAGGTTGACGTTGTTAGCTACTGGCGGTTTGTTGGGATCCGGCAGCACCGCCGAGACAGTAGCGCTGGCGCGGCTGGTAGCGCCCTGGTTGTCTGTAGCGCTGTAGGTGAAATTTGCTTTTGTAAAGTTGCCTGTCGATTGGAAAAATAATTGGTTAATGTCAGCAGGTGTCAGAATTTGACCGGCGGTGACAATCGTGCCGCCAGTATCGGGATTGCCTAAAAATATCAGCCCTTCATTTGCTGGTGGGACGGTGTTGATGGTGAAGGATGCGATCGAACCGTCGGGGTCGCTTCCTCCCAGTCCTGCGATCGCCACAGTGCTGCTGGGGGCGATTTCGAGGTTGACGTTGCTAGCTATCGGCCGTAGGTTGGCAGGAGTCGGAGTCGGAGTCGGTGGGAGCGGGGGAGTCGGAGTCGGCGCAGAGGCGATGCTGGTGGTAACAGTTGCGACGGGATCGCTGCCGTTATTGTTGCCGGGATTCGGGTCATTAGTGGTTGAGGTACTTCTTGCCGTGTTGCTGACAGTGCTGGTCGCGGGGACTGGGAATGTGACTCTCCGGCTGACGGTCACGCCGTCAGCTAAGCTGGCAATGGGCGGAAAGCTGACAATGCCTGTGGCTGGGTTGTAAGTACCGCCGTTGGATGCTGTGACGCCCGTTAAACCGGGAACGATGCTGTCTGTAAGGGTGATGTTGGTGGCGGTACTGGGCCCTCTGTTTTCGGTGAGAATGGTGTAGGTGACAGTCGAACCCGCGATCGCAGTAGCGGGCCCGGTTTTGAGCGTCACTACATCGGCGCTATCGGTGATAGTAGTGGTGACTCGCGCTTCGGGGCTGGTGCCGTTGTTGTTGGCAGGATTGGGGTCTGGGCTCGTTGAGGTGCTGCTAGCAGTGTTGGCGATGGGGCCGCCGCTGGCGGGAACTGCGAAACTGACGGTTCTGTTGGCGCTGGCTGCGCTGGCTAGGGATGCGATCGCCGTCCAAGTCACAATACCTGTAGTTGCGTTGTAACTTCCGCCCTCGGAGACGCTGACTCCTGTTAAGCCCGGAACAATGCTGTCGGCGATCGCCACATTGGTTGCCGCACTCGGCCCACTGTTCGCCGCCGTAATTGTGTAGGTGACTGTCGAGCCTGCAGCCGCAGTAGCCGGCCCGGTTTTGCGCGTAACTACATCGGCGCTATCGGTGATAGTGGTGGTGACTCGCGCTTCGGGGCTGGTGCCGTTGTTGTTGGCAGGATTGGGGTCTGCACTCGTTGAGGTACTGCTAGCAGTGTTGGCGATGGGGCCACCGGTGGCGGGAACTGCGAAACTGACGGTTCTGTTGGTGCTGGTTGCGCTGGCTAGGGATGGGATCGCCGTCCAAGTCACAATACCTGTAGTTGCGTTGTAAGTTCCGCCCTCGGAGACGCTGACTCCTGTTAAACCAGGAACAATGGTGTCGGCGATCGCCACATTGGTTGCCGCACTCGGCCCACTGTTGGCTGCCGTAATTGTGTAGGTGACAGTCGAACCCGCGATCGCAGTAGCGGGCCCGGTTTTGCGCGTCACTACATCGGCGCTATCGGTGATCGTGGTGGTGACTCGCGCTTCGGGGCTGCTGCCGTTGTTGTTGCCGGGATTGGGGTCTGGGGTAATCGAGGTGCTGCTAGCAGTGTTGGCGACGGTGCCACCGGTGGCGGGAACTGCGAAACTGACGGTTCTGTTGGCGCTGGTTGCGCTGGCTAGGGATGGGATCGCCGTCCAAGTCACAATACCTGTAGTTGCGTTGTAAGTTCCGCCCTCGGAGACGCTGACTCCTGTTAAACCCGGAACAATGGTGTCGGCGATCGCCACATTGGTTGCCGCACTCGGCCCACTGTTGGCTGCCGTAATTGTGTAGGTGACAGTCGAACCCGCGATCGCAGTAGCGGGCCCGGTTTTGCGCGTCACTACATCAGCGCTATCGTTCGTAATAGTGGTCGTGACTCTCGCATCCGGGCGGCTGCCGCTGTTGTTACCGGGTACGGGATCGATCGTGCTGCTGCTGCTGAATACACTATTTGTAATAGGGCCGAGTGTAGTTGGGGTCGTAACAGTTACGGTGCGGGTGGCTGTGGCCCCAACAGGTAAATTCGGAATACTCCAGGAAACCAGTCTCGTTGTCGGGTTGAAAGTGCCGTTGCCGTCGGCACTGCCAAATACTGCCCCGACGGGCAATTGATCTTCAACCACCACGTTTTCGGCGGCGTCCGGGCCGTTATTTACCGTCGTAATTGTGTAAGTGATGCTGCTACCCGGTGCCGCTGCCGCCGGGCCTGTTTTCGTTGAGGCAACATCTGCTGTAGTAAGCGGCACGTCTATAGTTTGGATCGACAAAGTGCGAACGTCGTGAATATTTGTTGCGGCTCCCGTTGAACCAGCAAAACCAAATTTGAATGTTGCCGGGATTGGCCCGTTTAAGTCCTCTAAATTGGCAATGTCGATAATAGTCTCGCCCTGATCTGTAAACAAACCATTATTGTTGAGATCAAAGTTAACAGTGAGACGGTTTGGCGTTGCAGAAGTGGGGGGTTGCAAAATAATTTGAACTCTTCTTCTGGCTTCTTCGCGACTGCTGGTAATGGCATTGTTCGGCCCGTTTGGAGGCAGAGGATTTACGGTATCGGGAATATTATCTATTCCCTGCGGCACAAACGTAGAAGTTAAAAATTGATATTGCGTAACTTCGCTACCTCGAAGCGTTACCGAATCTCGTCTAATTCCCCCCGGAAGTCCGCCTACCCGCCCTTGAGTTGTAGTTGAGAAATTTCCGAATTCATCCAATCCAATTCCTAAATAACCTCCCCGTAAACCGGACTGATTTGTATCTGTATTTTGCGCGTAGCCGAGAGAACCTCCATAGCCTCCAGCTACTGTTGGCGTCACAGTACCGTCAATTAAAAAGAAACTTATGCCGTCCCCTGTCTGCCCTGCTAAATCAGGACGATCAGGACGTGTAGTGCCGTCGTAGGCAAATATATCGAAGACAATTTTAAGACCGCTGTTGACAGGAACCTGACTGTTATAGATGACAAAAGTAGATTGGTCAAAAGTTCTTGTAGTTAATCTCAACGCCCCGCTGCCAACCGGGTCTATGTTCAAGCCCGGAAAACTCTCTGTTCCGGTTCCTGCTGTTAAAGCTGGAGCATCTGAAATGCCTGTTACCCCAGAGATCCAAGGCCCGATTAGACTTGCATCTTGAAAACTTTCATCCACTAAATTAATGAGGACAGCGCTGTAATTTTCCTGGGTGTTTTTTTCAAAGGCTATTGCTGTTTTTACTCGTCCTGCTGTAACATTTAATTGCCAGTTTCCTCCTAATTTGGCACTGCCAATTAGATTGTTGGAAGCCGCTATATTTGCGCCTGTTAATTCTCTCAGCTTCCGCACGAAAGCAATCCCGGATTTTCCAGCCCCAACCTTACACGATAATAATAAAATATCGGCTTTTTCGCTTAAGGCATTTCGCCACTGCTGCAAATGCCGATCGTACTTTGATAAGTTTTCATTCTTCAGTAAAGTTGACCCCAGTTGCACCGAAGCTTCATTGCCGTGAGCAACAATCTGAAGGCTGGCAATTAAACTGCGTTTAGCTAGAATCTCGGTAATTTGTTCTACTCCGTCCAGAGTTCGATCGAGGACAATTATCTCTGTCCCTGGTTTGACTCCGCTGGCAAGATGCTGATAATTCTCTACCCTCGGATCGATGCAAACTAAATTTTTTGTAGGTGTAGTCTTGACGCCCCGACTCGCTTTTGTTAAACCGGAAATATCGAGCGCCATATCACCCACTAACGACGGCCCACTCCAAGAACTTTTTATGCAGTAAGTGTAGCGGCGATCGCAACTTGATTGGTGAATTGGCGAAGAGTAGTTGCACCCTAAATGTTTCATGAGTTACATAGCTCCTTGATCTATTAACTTTCAATCTTCAGTGGTAGATATTATTGTTAATTGCTAATGGGAAATTTCTAACTGCTCATTTCTCGATTTCGCATAGTTAACAAGTTATTTTTACTTCGTTTTTGTTTGGATCGACATCTTCCCAAAGTAGCAGTTCGCTCTATTTCGCTGGTAAATCAGGTTTTTTTTTCGCCAATTCAGACGTGGGTCTAAATTATTTTTAAATGAAAAAAATTAGCACAATCTACGATAAATTACCGTAAAATTAGATATTTTTTACCTAAAAGTAGTTGACAACTCTGTGTTTTTGTAGTATCAAAGGGGTTAATGTATGCGATTTTTATTACGACTCGAGTTTTTATCAAACCCAATTTGATCGATCTCAATCAGCCGACTCTCAAATCATCTATATGATACTCAAGAAATGGTTATATTTTTTGTAGTTTTCAACTTTTTTTGTTTTATTTTATCAGGAACAAATGACTCAATAAAAACCATTTTTATGGTTTTTATTGAGTCGAATAACCCCAAAATATCCAGATTACTATTTTTTATGCTACATTAAAAGACTCGGTTTATCAAATAAACCGAGTTGCTAAAAGCATAGGAAAAAATGCAGCATATTTAATGCGCTTTGGTCTTAAGGAGAAAGAGTGAGAAAATCCCGATTACTCAGCAAATTATCAGCGCCAAAAACCTGAGCCAAAACCTCGCCTGTGGCCGCAACTTGTAGCAGCGTGCCATTCGCCATCGAGTTAATTTGCAAAGCCTCAAAACTCAAACCACCAGCCAGGACAAACTTATCATTTCCTACAGAAAAATTGAGCACTGTATCAATACCACTATTAGCGCTTAACACAAAGCGATCGTTCCCCATACCCCCAATCAAAGTATCATCTCCCCCATCACCAAACAGCCAGTCATCCCCTGCACCCCCATTGAGAATATCGCTATCTTTCCCTCCGTAAATAGTGTCATTACCCCGATCACCGTTAATAGTATCTTGACCTTCATTGCCGTATAACAGGTCATCGCCACTGCCACCATTAATACAGTCTTGCTGGCCGTCTTCACCCACAGCGCCTCGTTCATTTTGCCCGCGATCGCCAAAAATAGTATCATTACCTTCATCGCCGCACAAAATATCGTTGCCATCATCCCCGTAAATCAAATCATCGCCCGCATCTCCCTGTACAACATCATCATCCTTACCTCCACGAAGCGTATCGTTACCAAAACCCCCACTCAGAGAATCGGAACTCTCACCACCATTGAGAAAATCATTTCCATCTCCCCCAAATAGCAAATCGCGGCCATCAACATCCGACACTAACTCGTTTTGCTTCCCACCATAAAGCGAATCATCCCCCTCATCCCCGACAATGGTGTCGGCACCGAGTTCACCCCAAATCCTGTCGTTATCTTTGCCACCGTAAACTAAGTCATTACCTTTGCCAGCAAAAATGCTATCGTTACCGCTACCGCCGCCGATGAGATCGCCGGTGTCGTTACCGAAAATTAAATCACCTTCAGATGTCGCAACACTACTGCCAAGTTGAGTGCCGTAGTCACCGATGATGGTGTCGGAACCTTGATTGCCGTAGAGAGTATCCGAGTCAGTTTCGCCGAAAATACGATCGTCCCCTTTGCCTCCAAACAGCAAATCCCGTCCGTTGCCACCTCGCAAGGTGTCGTCTTGTTCTTGGCCGTGAAGTAAGTCTTTGCCATCGCCTCCTGTCAGCAAATCGAAGCCGTCTGGGTCACTGTC
>NZ_JAUBUC010000159.1:0-6361 GCF_036705285.1 Microcoleus sp. B4-C1
CCATCGCACCTGGAGAATTAAAATCTTGCTTCCCCCCCTTAGCAAGGGGGGGACTGAGGGGGGGTTCCATCGCACCTGGAGAATTAAAATCTTGCTTCCCCCCCTTAGCAAGGGGGGGACTGAGGGGGGGTTCCATCGCACCTGGAGAATTAAAATCTTGCTTCCCCCCCTTAGCAAGGGGGGGACTGAGGGGGGGTTCCATCGCACCTAGAGAATTAAAATCTTGCTTCCCCCCCTTAGCAAGGGGGGGACTGAGGGGGGGTTCCATCGCACCTTCGGAACCTAATATTTCCCAAACAACCGACAAAACATCCAGTCTCGGTTTAGGGCGCTGGTGAGCGAGAATTAAATAAGCTCGATCGACTTCTGTAAGATTTTGCCCGAATTCTGGATTTAACAGCAATTCTAATCCCGCGCGGGAGGCTCCGTGAACCCCAGTAGCGACAATCGCCCAGCCCGATCGCGCATTTGACCGACTAATGGTACGATCGCACTCAACTTGTCCGAAAGCAGTAATCGCCACAGTCACCACGGGCGATCGCACAACATCACCACCGACGATCGGCGTATCATATTCTTGCAAGCAAGCCGTCATCCCCCGATAAAACTCTTCAACCCACTCCACAGCCGTATCCGCCGCCACAGCGAGGGCTACAGTCACCGCCAGAGGTGTTGCTCCCATCGCAGCCAGATCCGACAAATTTGCCGCTGCGGCGCGCCATCCTGCGTAATAAGGCCCCGTAGTTTGATCGCTAAAATGCACTCCATCCACCAACATATCTGTAGTGATAGCCAGAGATTGGTTGGGATTTGTCGGAACTACGGCGCAATCATCACCCACTATCTCTGCGGGGCAGAATTTTTGCAATATTCTTAAAAGACCTTGTTCACCGATATCTTTAACTTGCATAATTTTGAATTAGTCGATCGCACTTTCTCAATTCACCATTCCTTACCCGAAATCGGCGGCAAGCGCAACCTAGGAAACCTATAAAAAGTATCTCCTTCATCATCTACCTCTAAAACCGCCGAAAAAATCTTAACTTGCCGAGTTAAATACTGCTGAGCAACTTCAGCCTCAACCCTAGCACTAGCCGCCAGTTGAATCAGCGAAATTTGACTGTTTTGAGTTTCCAACAACTGATAAAAAGCCTCATCCAACCGCTGCTTTTGCTTGTTTTCATTCACATTTTTTACAATCAACAAGCCTGCGAATCCGCCCAAACCCATTACCAATAAAAATTGTAAAATAGCCATATTTTCGATGGAATTCCTAATTTTAATAACGAAACTATAAAAATTATCTCTTCTTCCAGCCTGATTCCGGCGGGCTTTGTCTGTGTAAAAGTGATTTCAATCGCCGTTACCTTTCTTTATTTAGAAAAGATTTCAATGCCGGTCACTATTGATTTTTTCAGCCCGCGCAGGCGGGCTTTGTTTCTGTAAAAGCGATTTCAATCGCCGTCACTTTGGTGTAAAAGCGATTTCAATCGCCCTCATTAATTAAACTTGAGGTCGCACCAAATTTTCGATTCCTTTAACTACCTTAGCAGATACAATCTTGTCTCCCTGCTTCAGTTGCTCCAAAACTTCTTTTCCTTCAATCATGTAACCAAAAACAGCATAGCGGCCGTCCAACAGATTCAGGCCAGCGGGCGTGAGTTCAGGTTCAAACAAGAAAAAGAAAAACTGAGAAGAAGCGCTATCAGGGTCAGTTTCTGTACGGGCCATAGCCACAGTACCGAAAGCAGAAAAAGGCAAAACAGGTTCGTCGCGATAGCGCCCCGCATCTTCTAGAGTAATCCCGTAAATAGGTTCTTTTTCCTCCCTGACGAGCACTTCTAGCGGTATATTCCGGTATTTGCCAGTAGCTGGGTCAATAAAACCCTCTTCCTTGCCTTCGGGATCTCCCGTTTGCAAAACGTAGGATTCTTCCGATCGAATAAACGGCAAACCGTCATAAAAACCTCGATCGACTAAATCCACAAAATTACCAGCCGTAACCGGGGCGCTGTAGCCGTCAACCACAACAGTAATTTCCCCTTTTTCAGTTTGTACAGCCACAGTAGCGCGCCCTTTCAGTTGAGGCAGATTAGCATACTTGGCAGGCACTTCAAACGGAAACTTTGTCACCATCAACTCTTCGATTTCGCCTACCGTGCCCAGGATTGTGGGTTTCAATTCAATCACTTTTTCCCTGTCTTTAGCCTCAACAGCCTTTTCCAGTTGAGCAATTTTCTCCTTGACTCCTGCAACTAGCGCCTCAGCTTCCGGCTTTTTGGCGTCGGGAATACTCTCTAAAATGTCAGATTCCCGGAGGTTGAGAATCCTGGAAGCTTTACTGACATCGCTGCTAATAGGCCCCCAACGTTTAGATCGTATGTGGTTGCCAATGTCTTCGAGACTGATTTGCAACTCTCGCACAGTCTGATTGTCAATAGGTAAAGCGAAGCGCAGCAGCGCCCGCCCGTCCGTAATCGCATTCCCTGCAGGCATACTGCTGCTGGGGCGTTTGGCATGGGAGACTGCACTGAAACTCAGTCCGAGAGTGAACAGCAAGAGCGCTAAAGCGAGGGTTTTGACCCAGCGCTTGCACGTATCGATCGAGAAATTAGGCCAATGCAACATAACTTTAACTTTTATTGCCTCTATTATCTTCCCACAGCGCTGTCGGCCTTCTATCCCTTAAATGTCCTACACAATTCGTTGCCGAACTTCCTTCCGTGGAGAGCTTTTTAGCTTTCCGTACAGCACTTGCTCCCTTTGAACGGTAAAATAAAATGCCAATTGCTTTTTGATGCCGTCAGCTAGACTGCGGCTTTAACCTGACCCGCTCAAAAACGGATACAACCCCCAGACTCCTGTCGTGGAGAGATTAAAATTTTAGACCAAGGTTCAATCTCCCAAATTCATCTGTGGAGTAAATCTAAAATCTAAAATCTAAAATCTAAAATCGACTGACTGTAGTTCCCCCGTGCCCGCAAGGCGACGGGATTGCCCGCAAAAATTTATATGATCTCCAGTAACGACTTTCGACCAGGTGTTTCAATTGAATGGAATAACGGCGTGTGGCGGGTTATCGAATTCCTCCACGTCAAGCCAGGAAAAGGCTCGGCTTTCGTGCGGACAAAATTAAAAAACGTCCAAACCGGAAACGTAGTAGAACAAACCTTCCGGGCGGGCGAGACTATGCCTCAAGCCAACCTGGAAAAGAGTGTGATGCAGCATACCTATAAAGAGGGCGACGAGTTCGTCTTTATGGATATGGAAACTTACGAGGAAAGTCGCCTCAATGCTAAGCAAATAGGCGATCGTGTCAAGTACCTCAGTGAAGGGATGGAAGTCAGCATCCTACGCTGGAACGACCAAATCATGGAAGTGGAACTCCCCAACTCTGTCGTCTTGGAAGTGCTGCAAACCGATCCGGGAGTCAAAGGAGATACTGCCACCGGTGGCAGCAAACCCGCGATCGTCTCCACCGGAGCTCAGGTTATGGTGCCTCTCTTTATTTCCATTGGAGAACGGATTCGGATTGATACTCGTGAAGACAAGTACCTCGGCCGAGAATAGAAACGAGGGAAAAAAAGGGAGTTTTTAGTTTTTAGTTCTGAGTTCTGAGTTAAAGAATTATAAATTCAACACTCATCGCTCACAGCTTAAAAACTATCCCTTTTTCCTCCAAATTCGTTGATGCTCATAGCTTCGCCGGATTCTGAATTTTCAATTCTCAATTCTCAATTTTCAATTATTAATTACCCTTGAATCTGCTGTGCAACTAGACTTAAACCAGCTTTGTGACCTGCTAACTGTATTAGACAAAACTGGCATTTCGGAACTGACATTAAAAAGTGGGGATATTGAACTGACAGTACGCAAAGGCATTCTGGCAAGTTCACCAGCCACCTCTGCTGCGCTCCCTGCTGCCGTGGCGACTGTCGCTCCGATCGCCTTGGGCGCGGTTCCTAGTCCCACCTTAGCGTCACCTCCTGCTGTTGACCAAAATTTAGCAGCGGATCTGCCTGCCCCTGTTCCCGTCGCCCCTGTCGCTGTACCTGCTGCCGTACCTGCTTCTGTCGATACCAAATGGGTGTCAATTATCTCGCCGATGGTAGGAACCTTTTATCGCGCTGCTGCTCCTGACGAGCCTCCTTTTGTCAATGTGGGCGATCGCATCAAGGTCGGCCAGACAGTCTGTATTATCGAAGCGATGAAGCTGATGAACGAGATCGATGCTGATGAAGTGTCCGGTCAAGTGATGGAAATTTTAGTTCAAAATGGCGAACCTGTCGAATACGGTCAAGTTTTGATGCGAATTAATCCGGATTGAAGGATTACTTTATTGTTATGGACAGAATAAATGCTAATATTTCCCGATCACTTCTCTCCGGTGAGTTTGATGAAGTCATCCCAGCCTGTCCCGCAAGAGGTTGTGCAACAAGTTGCTGAGTATTTCAGTATTTTGAGCGAACCCATGCGTTTACGAATTTTGAACTTGCTTCGCGACGGCGAAAAATGCGTGCAAGAATTGGTGGAAGCTACTCAAACGAGTCAAGCCAATGTTTCTAAGCACCTAAAACTCATGCTCCAAGCTGGTATCCTCACTCGCCGGAGTGAAGGAACTTCAGCTTATTATAAGGTGCAAGACGAGTTAATTTTTGAGCTGTGTAATATGGTGTGCGATCGGCTTGCCAGCCGGATCGAACAGCAAGCCCTACACTTTCGGGCATTTAGCCTAACTACGAAGCACTGAAAATTAGTGGCCCGTCCCCAGTCAATCGATTTTAGATTTTAGATTTTAGATTTTAGATTGACTTGCGCGAGATAAATGCGGGGGCTCTTCTGATTTTCGATTTTCGATTTGGGATTGATTCCACGGATAAATCACGTGGCGGGTACCACCTTTGAAATTCGTGGTCATGAGTCATCAGCCATGAGTCATAAGTTATCAATCCCTACTCTCTGCCTTCAGACCGATGACTAATGACTCCTAACTAATGACTCCTAACTAATGACTCATAATTACTAAAGGGGAAAATTTTTGTCAAAACTTTGGCGGGTACTCGGCTGAGCCACCTCCAAACCTTCGCCCCCTAAAAGTTCTAAAGGCTTACCTTCCACCGAAATCCAAACCTTGGTATTCGGTTGTAAACTCGTAGCCGTATAGATAACTTGCCCTAATCGGCCAGTCATCGAATTGCTCCCTCCCCCCGCAGTAAATTCTGCCGACAAATCGACATAAACTCCGTCATTCTTAACACTCAAACCCCTGAGTTTTGTCCCATTAGGGATTTCGCTAGAAACAGTTCCATCCTTCGGCCCAGCCAACAAACTGTTAAAAGCAGCTTGTAAAGCTGCATCAGGCTTGTCAGCTTGTTTGACAGCTACTTTCGTAGGAACTCCCTCAAATTTGCCGCTGGCATCTTTAAGCCAGTAGACTTGCACTGTCTGGACATCAGTCTGCGGCAAAGGCTTTGGCTGCGGCGACTTTGGCACCAGAGCGTTAGGCGTCTGAGCTGTAGGCGCCTGAGCTGTAGGCGTCTGAGCGGTAGGCGTCTGAGCGGTAGGCACTTGTACAGGATTGGGAGGGGGTACGGGGATAACTACAGCAGGAGATTCCGCAGGACTTGGGGACAGCGGCGGAGCCGTAGTTTGAGCAGAAGACTGCGTATCTGCGGGGGTTGGCGAACGGTTCGCGGTCCACCAGGCAATGCCCCCTCCCGCCAGTAAAGCCAACCCGCAAACACCGGCAATGACGGCTGTGGAGGCGCGGCGTACTTCTTGTCCATCTTTCATAATACAAATTCTCCTTACAGATAGAGCGCTTGGGACGGTGAGGAGCGACTCCTGATCAGCTACATTTGTCTATGGTTAGATTCGGGAATTGACACAATTGCATTGCTGCTAGCGAACACTTTATAGCAAGCCCAACATATTCTGAATCCGACTATTGGAATCCTAGACCATAATATAAGATTTCGCCCGTGGAGTATGTCACACTATCTCGATCGGCTTAGTGCCTATATTCTATAGTAATCATAAAAAATTAAAGGCTGAAGGAAAAAAGAAGAAGGAAAAAGGAAGAAGGAAGACAACGGAGGGATGTAATGGGGGTAACGGATTTAACTGAGAGAAGGAAAAAGGATGTCGATAAAATTTTTTTTCCCAAAACAAAAAGCGCCCCTATTTCTAGGAGCGCTATTTGTCAATCAAAAGCTAAAACTTAGCCATTGATAGAAGGAGCAACCAAAGCTACGGGAGTGACTTCACTAGCAGCCAAGTCAAGTGGGAAGTTGTGAGCATTGCGCTCGTGCATTACTTCCATACCCAAGTTAGCGCGGTTGATGACATCAGCCCAAGTATT
>NZ_JAUBUC010000010.1:0-117085 GCF_036705285.1 Microcoleus sp. B4-C1
GGTCTGACCAGTTTTTTTTCAACAATTCTCTAAAAGCCTCTTGACAAAAGACTTACAGTCTTAACTTGTCACCAATGCATAATTACAATTTGTCCCACTTGTTTAAAGTCGCGAAGCAATCTCCATTCTTCGGGATTGGTTCACTCTACTCCGGTGCATTTGCAATGACCGAAAGCATCCAGAATACAAGCCCCTAGATTCATTCCTTCGGAGACTCAGAACCCAGAGATAAAAAACCTGTATCCGATGAAACTTTCCCCCCTAATTTATCTCGCGCAAGTCAGTCGATTTTAGATTTTAGATTTTAGATTTTAGATTTTAGATTTTAGATTTACCCCACAGATAAATCTGGGAGCTTGAACTAGGGTCTAAAATTTTTATCTTTCCACGACTTAAGTCGGGAGCTTGTATCCGTTTTTGGGCCTTGTCAATGCTTCAATTCTAAAATCTAAAATCTAAAATCTAAAATCGATTGACGCCTGATACTGAAATTAGCCTCCAAACGATCGCCCTTCCAACCGCCAAAACCGATAAGAAGTGTTAAGTTAGTAGTTAGTTGTGTCGATCGCACAGAAAAAAAATGCCTGAACTACAAACCGATACATACCAAGACCTCGACCCGCAAGTCCTCTCAAAGCCCGTTGTTGTCGGTCTGGAAGAGGTAACAAAGGTTTACGGGATTGGCGACCTGGAAGTTCGCGCTTTAAACGGCGTCAGCTTGACGGTAAGACAAGGAGAATATTGCTCGATTATGGGCGCGTCGGGTTCCGGCAAATCTACAGCTATGAATATTATCGGCTGTCTCGATCGACCTACGAGCGGCAGTTACTACTTAGACGGCGTAGATGTCGCCCAAATGCCCGAATCAGAATTAGCCGGAATTCGCAATCTAAAATTAGGTTTTGTCTTCCAACAATTTCACCTGTTGCCTCAATTGACAGCATTAGAAAATGTCATGTTACCGATGGTTTATGCCGGCATTCCCGCAGCAGAAAGACGCGAACGCGGAGTAGATGCTTTAACCAAAGTAGGCCTGGAAAGTCGGCTGCAAAACAGACCGAATCAACTATCAGGAGGACAGCAGCAGCGGGTTGCCATTGCTAGGGCTATTGTCAACCGTCCCGTGTTGTTGCTGGCTGACGAACCGACTGGTGCATTGGATACAAAAACTACTCAAGAAGTAATGGATATTTTTACCGAATTCAACGAAAACGGCATGACTGTTGTTATGGTAACGCACGAACCGGAAGTGGCCCGCCAAACTCGTCGCGTTGTCTGGTTCCGCGACGGTAAAGTTATTCACAATAATCTTAATCCCGCAGAGCTTTCACACGCTGTATTTTAGTATAATAGTCCGCGAAAAGTGAAAAGAAAATTAGGCGATTGAAATCGCTTCTAGACAAACGAAGTCCGCCTACGCGGACTGAAGAATCAAGAGGGTATGAGTCTTATGCAAGAGGACTTTAGCTATTAGACAGGGGTTTTCAACCCCTGGCGGACTAATAGACAAAACGCCTGATATGTGATTAATGAAAAGCACTCGGAAAAGCTTCCCAAACTCGATCAACAAAATCTCTAAGTTGCCGAGATGCGATCGCACCATCCTTTTTCTCAGCATCCAGAGAGTGCAACTCAGTCAAAAGCGAAATTACCTCAGTATCTAAAGCCGCCCGAAACAAGCTCAGCGGCCAAAGCAAATCAGCACCATCTCGCAAATCGGATAAAGTGTATTCTGCCGATAAATCCTTCCCCGACGCCGATACAACTAACATCAAAGGGCGCACCCAACAAATTTGACGTGCCTCAACCACTTGGATCACCTCTGAATGCAGGCACGCATCTCCACATTCTAAACTGACAATTTGACCCGGCTTAAAGTTCAAAGCACAATCCATTAATGCTCACACTTAATACAGACAAGACAAAGCAGCGAAATAAGTGCTGTATCTCTCTACAGCACCCGAAAACATTATATCATAATTTCTTTTTCTTTCTTCCTTCTTCCTTCTTCCTTCTTCCTTCTTCCTTCTTCCTTCTTCTCAACTTTCATCAAGCTTTTTAAGATCCATTTCGAGCTGGGCACTCAACAATCGTGCTTCTTTTTTACCACCGCCACCATTGGCATAATCCGCCACGGAAATCGGAGAACCGATCGCAATTTTTACCTGAGCACCCCATTGAGGAATCCGCGGGCGATAGCGGATACTCATCGGTACAATTTTCACGCCCAAACCCGGTTTGCTCAACTCTGCTTGCATTGCCAAACGCGCCAATCCCGGCTTAATCGGATGAACTTCGCCATCCTGAAAAATGCCGCCTTCGGGAAAAATCACCAACATTTCCTTGTCGAGGAGTAGTTCCACCCCATAACGGAGACTGCCAATTGCCGGATGCTTGAGATCCACAGCAAACCCCCCCAAATGTCTGATGAACCAACCTTGCAGTCCTTTGACCTCATCAGCAGTTACCATAAACCGCAAATCGCGTCCAGTCACCTTCTGTCCAGTTGAATAGGGCATCATCAGGGCATCCCACCGGGAGCGGTGCGTAGGGGCTAAGATGACAGGCCCGTCTTTCGGCAAGTGCTCCTGTCCGGTTATCTCAATCTTGCCAAAATGAAACGGTAGGACAACATAGTGACCTAGCGGATAGAGCAAGGAGGTTAACCAAGGAGAAACGCGAGAGGTATTAGATGCTACCTTGGCAGGCATTGGCTTCACTAGAGATGATTTACTGGACTCAACGGCGATCGTGGCGGTGTGGGGCATAGCAATTAAGCTGCTTGATCGAGATCTAAAGTCTAAAGTAAGGTGTTGGCCAAATCTTTAGTTTTTGGATCGGGACACTTTTGCTATTGGCCTTGTGCCGATCGAGCGATCGCGCCCGCAAGAGATAATCTCTAACAGGTAAAACCTCAACCAACCGGACAGCAATAATGCAGAGCAGTCTGCCACCTCGAAAGCTTGAGCGGGCCATTACGGATCTATTATTTCAGTTAAAGGATCAATTTCGATTAAACATCGCCCCCAAGAAAGTAAAAAATTTTACCTGTTAATTTTTCCGGCGCGCTTCAAACCAAGAAAGCAACTGATCGCGGCAAACAGACTCCATAATACCGCCGAGCACCTCTAAGCGGTGACACGAATGCGCGCTATCGGGAATATTAGCCGCAGTCCGAATCGTGCCTGTTTTCGGGTCATCTGCTCCGTATACCAGCAAACCAATCCGAGCTTGGACGATCGCACCCGCGCACATCGGGCAAGGCTCCAGCGTTACGTAGAGCGTGCATTGGTTGAGATGCCAGTCTTGCAAAACTTTGCCGGCCGCCCGCAAAGCCAAGATTTCAGCGTGAGCAGTCGGATCGCAATCTCGCTCTCGCCGATTTTGCGCTTCGGCAATCAATTTGCCAGTACCGTCAACAATGGCAGCACCCACAGGTACTTCACCAGCATCACCCGCTGCTTGCGCCAGTTCCACAGCCCTAGTCATCCAGCGTTTGTGAATAAAATAAGTAGTCTCACTAATAGCCAACGGCTCAGCTTTATAATTCACGTCATACCTAAGTAACAGAAAAACTTAAGATCGATATAGAAAGTTACATTACAGCTTAATCGAGAGTCTTTAATTATGGACACCACTACGATTACCACTGAAATTGTTGAGCTGTTGTGCCGCATTAGTCGGCAAAAGCTGCGCGAACAAGATATCACTCCTTTGGTAGTGTTTCTGACGGCTCTAATTTCCATCCTGCGCGGAGTGATGATTATTGACAGGACGATCGCAGTTGAAGAAGAAGAACGCCTGCAAAAGACTCTCAAAGCCTTTGCCAGCGGCGACCGCGATCGGGTAGAACTAATTCAGCGCCTTGTCAAAGGAGTATCGAAACAGCAGGTTTACTTCAACCCCACGGAATTGCTAACCCTGACAGCTTTGTTCTCAGAATCAGAAAAACTGTTGCTCATCGGTTCCGGCTACGAAATGTCAGCGGCCGACGGACACATCGACCTGCGGGAGCAAATGTACCTACAGTCGATCGCCAATCGGCTCGGCCTCGACTCCAGACACATTGCAGTCATAGACACTTTATTTACGAAAGAAGGAACCCTCGACTCACAAGCTTTTGCCGAAGTTCAAGCTTTACTCGATCCCAGCGAATTCGAGTCCCGCGATCCCGTATTTGGCAAAGCAGCAAAGCACTTGCTGAGTATTTTACTCCGCAAATAATCCACCACATATAAATTTTGGAGCAGTAAAAGTCCTGAGAAGAGTTCGAGGATTTGACTCTGTGTCCATTTGAGATGGGAAGTGGGCGCTCTTACCCTCAAAAACCGAGTTGTTTTACCCCTAGCAAGAGCGCTGCACCGAGTATGTTGGTGAAAAACCAGGTTTCTGCCTAAGTCGCGCTTTATTTTTTTGGCAAGAGTCGATCGACCCTTGTATCCCATTGAACCGAATCAATCTAAAATCTAAAAGCGACTTGTCGCTGCCTTGATAGACCCAGCTTGGTGTCAAATCTAAAATTGATTGATTATGCAAATTGAATGGCAAACCGCCAAAACCTACGAAGACATTCTCTATCACAAAAGTGGTGGCACCGCCAAAATTACCATCAATCGACCTCACAAACGGAACGCTTTCCGTCCCAAAACAGTTCTGGAACTGTGCGATGCCTTTACTGATGCCCGCGAAGACACAAAAATCGGCGTTGTCCTGTTCACCGGTGCGGGACCTCATACAGACGGCAAATACGCCTTTTGCGCCGGCGGCGACCAAAGCGTGCGGGGTTCGGCGGGATATGTAGACGAAGGTGGCATACCCCGGTTGAACGTGCTCGACTTGCAGAAGTTAATTCGATCGATGCCCAAAGTTGTAATTGCTTTAGTTGCAGGCTACGCAATTGGAGGGGGTCACGTTCTGCACTTAATTTGCGACTTGACGATCGCTGCTGACAATGCTATTTTCGGACAGACCGGCCCCAAAGTCGGCAGTTTCGACGGTGGTTTCGGAGCTAGCTATCTCGCCAGAGTTGTCGGTCAGAAAAAAGCCAGAGAAATTTGGTTTTTGTGTCGCCAGTACAGCGCGCAGCAAGCCCTAGAAATGGGTTTAGTCAACTGCGTCGTGCCCGTCGAACAACTAGAAATAGAAGGGATTCAGTGGGCTGCGGAAATTCTCGAAAAAAGTCCGATCGCGATTCGCTGCTTGAAATCCGCTTTTAATGCCGACTGCGACGGTCAAGCCGGTTTGCAAGAACTGGCGGGAAATGCCACTTTGCTGTACTATATGACGCAGGAAGGCGCAGAAGGCAAACAAGCCTTTTTAGAAAAACGGCAACCTGATTTTAGTCAATATCCTTGGCTGCCATAGCTGGATGGAGAAATCAGTTTTTTTTATCAACGAAATGGGGTCTAAAACCCTGTCCTTCTAGGACGGCTTTAATTTCTTAAATCCCTTCCTAAAAGTGAGGCAATTTCTAGTATACTAGAGTAGTCAAGGTTAAACTCCTTCGCCATCGTGTATAAAAACAGTTAACGACACACTTTGGCGCGTAAACCGGGGGACAAAGAGCGGCGAAAACTCTATAAACAGCTAGGGGCTTAACACAGTTCCTTTAACCAGAGAAACAAACTATTTAGTCTTGTTAAGTAGGGTAGGGCATACCCGAACTCTAGGTGAATATCCTAGTACGCTTTTGGAGATAGACCCTCTGGGGTGACTGCGAATCGGGCTCGTTAATTGGTAGGCTTTCTACGGTTAAAAAGTTTGAGTATTGCCGAAAGGACGCAACATTTTAAGGTCAGTCGCTGAATTAAGAATCCCTGTCCTTTAGGTCAGGGAGTGTCAAGCGCTCATATTAAAGTAGATGCTGCTGATTTTTATGAGTTAGTAAAGCCAAATGCACGCGATCGTCCAAAAGTGTCAGTATGGATACCAGTTCCCAAAAAGAATGAAACTGCTTTGCCAGATCCAAACCATGATAGTCATCAGTGATTCCCCAATCGAAAATCGAAAATCGAAAATGGTATGAGCAGCAGGGCAGCCGACGAACTAAACTGAGACTGCTGCAGCGGATTTTTCAGTTAAGGTTGTGCCTGTAAGCTGGCCGGCATGGCGAGCGGAAAGAGTGACGGTGGCATCCTGCAGCGTCAGAGTCGATTCTTGCCACAGTCCAATTTCTTCTATGTTTTCCCAAGATGACCTAAAAGGCGAAACCGCTAAAGCACAAGCTTTCCACTGACTTTGAACCGGGCCGCCTAGTAAAGCGCAAACACCCCCGCGTCTGCCTTCAGGGGTATAGTGACGGCAGTGACCACAAGCTGAAGTTAAAGGTGAAGTTAAGGAGGTTTGCATAAAAGTTCTTAGGGAAATCATTTTCATCTCTAATTCTCCTTTGTAGAGCTAGCAGGTTTTAGAGCATCCCAACCTTTATGCTGTCTGGGTTTTAGCGATCCCCGAACCAGAATTAAATTTTATAATTTATTTATAATCTCGTTATATATAGAAACAATTAGCTCGGTCGTTGCTCATTGTATAGGTAAAAACATAGGTTAAAAGTTTATAAAGCCGTTAGGGATCAAGAAAAAGTACAAATGCCCAACGAGTATGAGAGGTTACAAACAAGCGGTAGCTCAGGATACAAAAATTGGCTGAGAGTGTCGGTAAGCACCCTCCGGGAAAGAGCAAGAATTAAGTTTTCCAATGAAAATGAAAAATAGCTGCCGGCGATCGGGCCCCTGTTGCATTGACGCCAAAAGTAGCTAATCATAAAATAGGCAAGTTTTCAACCTTCATGTTTATCTCTACAATCAACATATTAAAATTAATTCAGAGGCGGTAGGAGTTTTGCTAATGAGTAAGCGTTCTTCGGTTGAATCCCCAAATCATCAATCCTCTTCAACCCCAATCAACCCTGCTTTGCAAGCAGTCCTGGGGAGTCTAGATGTAAACCTAGAAGCAGAACTGACAACATACAGAAGGCACAGGAGGCGCGCCGAACAGTGGGTGTCGCCCTCAGTTCGTACCGGCAAGCAAACAGCCACAACCGAGCAACAGCTAGCCCAAAATTTGGCGCCGGAGACTGCGGAAGAAACCCAGCAGCCGCTATCGCTGCCCCTATCCCTTGCCGGCACTCAGGGCGATGCCCCGCTAGCAACTACCAGGGGTGGCACAAAATTATCTAGCAGTGCCTTCGCACCCAACAAGTATCTCGAATCAAGCGAAAAACTGATCGAAAGTTTGGACGAGTCAAAAGCTGAGCCTACGGTAGAACGCAGTTTAGCCGCCAGTTTGTTAACTCCCTTGGGACTGAGTTCGATGCTGCTGTTTTTGCTGTCATGCACAGCTTTGGGCTACGCAGTCATGTACCCGTCAAATCTAGTTAAGATTGCCGGCCTGAACCGTTTGCTCGATCGCACCTCACCCTCTCCCAGCAACAGTCGCGCCTCTACTGCCATCTCTGATACCAGCACCAAGGAACTGCCGAAAGCTCCAAATCTGGTATCCAAAGAATTTGTCGAGCTAGATTTGAGCACTCTCAGCAATGTCCAGCCGACAGTCAGCCCGATTCCTTCCCCGTCACCAAAAGCATCAATCCCGCCAACTCCGCCAGCGCCTCCGGGCCCTGGCGCGGCTGTGCCGATTCCTACAGAAGACGGCAACCCCGCCAGAGGTAGGGAACAAGGACTCAACAATCTGAGTACGGCTTTGCTTCCCACTCCCAGCCCCAGCGCCGCCCAGCCAGTGCCGACACTGCCGACACTGCCTCCAACACCCTCCCCAGCCCAGCCAGCCGCCGCATCCCCAGCCGCCGCATCCCCAGCCGCCGCATCCCCAGCCGCCGCATCCCCAGCCGCCACACCCCCGCTGGGAAGACCTGCACGGGCCGCCGACGGTTTCTATTACGTTGTCACCGATTACACCGACGAAAAATCGCTGCTGCAAGCCAGAACCGCTGTTCCCGATGCCTACGTGCGAAACTTCTCAAAGGGTGTCAAGATCCAAATGGGGGCTTTGAACGATGCTGCCTCAGCAGAACGTTTGGTGAAAGAACTCCAAGAAAAAGGGGTGAAGCCACAATACTATCAACCATAAATTAGGTAAAGGGTGAAAAACTTTAACTAAATTGTTAGACAAAGCTAGACAATGATGAATGTTTTGTCTAACACAAAATTGGTTTTGTAATTGTCAATTCCCTGTCCTAAATCTAAAATTTAATAAAATCGGGAGACGGGCAAAATGGGATTATTCGATCGCCTATGGCGAGTGATTCGAGCCAATATTAACAGTTTGGTCGGGGCTGCCGAAGACCCAGAAAAAATTCTGGAACAGGCTGTAATGGATATGCAGGAAGATTTAGTGCAGCTTAGACAAGCTGTGGCAGGAGCGATTGCAGCTCAAAAACGCACTGAACGCCAGTGCTCCCAAGCTGAGTCTACAGCAGCAGAATGGCATCAGCGGGCGCAGCTAGCTTTGCAAAAAGGCGAGGAAAATTTGGCGCGGGAAGCTCTGACGCGCAAGAAATCTTATCAAGAAACGGCAACGGCGATGAAAGCCAGTCTCGGACAACAGAACGCTGTTGTGACTAAACTTAAAGAAAATATGCGGACGCTCGAAAGTAAAATTTCCGAGGCAAAATCTAAAAAAGATATGTACATTGCCAGAGCTCGATCGGCTGCATCGTCGGAAAGGCTTCAAGAAATGATGGGCAATCTCAGTACCGGCAGCGCTTTGAGCGCGTTTGAACGGATGGAAGAGAAAGTCATGCAGCTAGAAGCTCGCTCCGAAGCAATCGCAGAACTCGGAACTAATGATTTAGAAAAGAAGTTTCTCTCTCTCGAAGGCGCCGACGATGTGGATACCGAGTTGGCCGCGATGAAAGCACAACTGCTTCCGGGCAAGAATACACCCAAATTGCCGTCGAGGGAGCCGCCCGCATCCTGAACCCCGGCAACAGAACAAGAGTCGGGACGAGCAAAAACTTCTCAACAGCCTAGCTAGAGATGGCTCGAAGCCTGTTGGGGAATTCCCGGATCGAAGTTAAACTCAAGAGGTAGGTGCATGAATAAGCTTGCCTGCATCACATTACTCGATCGCTTTAAACTGGATTTATCTGTCTGCAAAAATTGCCAAAAACTAAATCGCACTAAAAATCTGACCAGAGTGAATTTCACAACTGCGGGCTAGGGCTATCAAGCCTTCTTGCCGCCTACTTCGTACACCTCACCCAGGAAAAATAGCATTATGGGATTATTTGACCGCATTAGCCGAGTCGTCAAAGCCAATCTTAACGATCTGGTAAACAAAGCTGAAGACCCGGAAAAGATTTTAGAACAGTCTGTCACGGATATGCAGGAAGACTTGGTGCAGTTGCGTCAGGCCGTTGCCAGCGCGATCGCCACTCAAAAGCGTACCCAGACTCAGTACAATCAAGCTGAATCTCAGTCTAACCAGTGGCAGCAGCGCGCTCAGCTAGCCCTGCAAAAAGGAGACGAGACTTTGGCCAGGGAAGCGCTAGTTCGCAAAAAGTCTCACGCTGAAACGGCGGCTACGCTGAAAGCCAGTCTGGATCAGCAATCGGCTCAGGTGGAAAGTCTCAAGCGCAACTTGATCGGTTTGGAGAGCAAAATTTCCGAAGCTAAGACTAAGAAGGATATGCTCAAAGCGAGGATATCCGCTGCTAAAGCTCAGGAACAGCTCAACAATTCCATTGGCTCCCTGAATACTGGCAGTTCAATGGCGGCTTTCGATCGCATGGAAGAAAAAGTTTTGCAGATTGAAGCTCGCGCGGGGGCTTCGGCAGAACTGGCGGCCGGCGGCAGCAATTTAGAGGAACAGTTCCGCTTGCTCGAAAGCGGCGGCGATGTTGACGACGAGTTGGCTCAGATGAAAGCTCAACTTACCGGGGGTTCTGTGTCTCAAGGTCAATTGCCTGCAGCGGGTAAAACGGCAGCAGCTAGTAGCTCGGAGTCGAGCCCGGTGATTGATGCTGAGTTGGAAGAATTGCGATCGCAGCTCAATAAAATGTAGTAATCTCTATCAAAATTTACTTATTTCTCAGATCGCAGGTTTGATAGAATGCTCCGCCGACCTACAGGACTAGCTTGGGAGGTCGGAGTTTTTTTGACAAATTCTCCTATGCACAGATTATGAATTATGTCAACTATATTTATATTGATTTAAGGAATTAAGTGTTTAAAAAGTGATAGAGTAATTTTATTCCTTGCAAGAGGGCTAGCTTGGGAGGTCAATCGATTTTAGATTTTAGATTTTAGATTTTAGATTTTAGATTTTAGATTTTAGATTTTAGAATTGGCCCCACGGATAAATTCCGGGGGCAAGTTTCATCGGATACAGGTTTTTTATTTCTGGACGGATGAATCACGTGGCGGGTATCCTGGATGCTTTCGGTTAGAGTTTTTTCAGTAATTGTGAAGTACACAAACTAGAGTTGCTGTCAACTATCTTTATATTGAGTTAAGGAATTAATTGTTTAAAAAGTGATAGAGTAATTTTATTCCTTGCAATTGCGTCGGCTGCGCCCGATCGTAAGTGTAAATAACTATCAAATATGGCTAATCTGTCATGCCCGTGCAATTTTCTAGAGGCTTTTGTAAAATCAAGTTTTTCAAGGCATTAGCACTTGGTTTTTCAATTGCAGCTATTTGCCCCGCACTGCTATCAGCTCTAAGTCTTGGCGCGTCGATGGTTGCTACCGACTCAGGGGTGCAAGCGCCAATTGTGCAGGAGAATTTACCGTCTCAATTCAAACTAGATCAAGAAACAGCAGACGATCGCGATCGGCTTCGTGATTTATACTCAGGTTCAGAATTAAATAGAGACAGTAAAGAGCAAGAAAATAGCATCCCGGAGTTCGATCAATTGACCCAAAGTGAGGCCCCAGAAACTCTCCCTCAATTGCCGAACCGAGGAGAAAACAGACACGAATTGCCGATTCCCAACCCGCGGCTGCCAAATCCGCCTCGTCTCCCGTAACCCGCGCCACCAGCGCTCTTGCTTTCAACCGAACAGCTTTTGCCGCCTGCTGTTCCCGCGCCGACACAGCCTCCAGAATTGCTAAGATTCCGGGTACGATAAAAGTCGATCGATTTGAAGTAGTTGGCAGTTGACTTACCGCGAGCCGATCGTGCAAAATCCGAGAAGAGAAATCGCGATCGGTATTGGTACCCGCAGCCGAGAAAGCGATACATCTTTGCTGGGAAAGGATTTTCCGCTGTCGCCGGAAGCAGATAATCGGGGCAGAAATCGGGTTGCGGTGCTGAGGCTGTTTCAGGATTTTACTCAAAGGGGAGAGAGATGTCTTGGCGGCGCGATCGCAGTTCTGTCAGGGAGTGGCAGCATTTGGCGCTACGGTGAGCAGCAGCAGCCCTGACAGTCGATTTTTGATTTGGCGGGGTCAATTGCAGTACGTGCGGTTGTTGGTTCCTGAGAGGCTGCTGGTGGTGCGATCGGATGTGAAATTGGCTGGGGCAGAGCTTTTGTCGATCGAACCATTCGGTATAGGGGACTCAGACACATTGCGGGGCTACCGTCAGGAGGCTTTGCTGGCCGATAGCGGGATTTGTGATTCAGCCGAGTTGCGGTATCCGATGCAAGCGCACCCGCGACAACCAAGGAGTTTTGCAGGTGACGGCGTTTGTGGATTTGGGCAATGTTTGGAATCCCAGGGAAAGCGCGGTTTTGGAAGCGAATACTTTGCTGTCAGCGGGATTGCGGCTGCGGTGACTGTACGGCGAAAGGTGGAATGCTCGCAGAGGCTGGGGAATTCCTTTGATTGATATTAAGTCGAGTAACAGGAGTTTACAAGAGCGCGGGCTGTATTTTGCTCTATAATTCAAACCTTTTTAGGAAAGCAGTCGTTTTGCCCTTGGCGGAACTGAGCAATTCCGCTATATAGTAATAAGTATCATTTGGCACTCCTCTGTAGATGCCAAGAGTGTATTTTACTGATAATCTTTAAATTAAACTATGTCTAAGGTGCGGTTGCTACTTTTAAGTTCTTTTGCTTCCGGTTTTGGGCTTTGCTCAATCATTTTGGCGATGTTTACGATGACTTCCCGGCTGTCGTTTATGTCGTTTTTTACATTTGTTTTAACTTTGGTGTTTTTTGGAATTAATCTGCTTTTTGCTTTGCATTATTATACATCGCTTACTAAGCAATTGAGTGTTAAAAATAAAAGGAAAGCGAGAATTTAGCGGTTGTGAAGCAGAAGCAGAAAAAGGGATGGAGAGTTTTTTATGGAATTTGAAGGTAATCCAGAAAACGCCTCTGGGTTGAGACAATTATCTAGCTGTCAGCCATAATTATTTAAAGTCTAATTATTTAGGAGGTGCGATCGTGGTTATAACTCAAACCAACCCGCCAAATCTTCCAGATGGGACAAAGACTCGCTTGACTCCAGATGAATACCGGGCGATCGAGGAAACAGCCGAAGAACGTCACGAATACTGTAACGGAGAGATTATCGCTAGGCCAGGAGGTTCAGAAGTCCACAGCGCGATCGCCTGTAACTTGTTAATTTACTTGGGTTTTTTGTTGAGAGACACCGATTTTCGCTTGTATAACAGCGATTTGCGGGTTTGGATTCCAGAACATCGGTGCGGAACCTATGCTGATTTGATGGTCATTAATGGTGAACCGGAATTCAAGGGCGATCGCACGGATGAAATTCTCAATCCTTTATTGATTGTTGAGGTTCTTTCGCCCTCTACTGAAGGCTACGATCGAGGTGAAAAGTTCCGAAAATATCGCTCTCTTGCTAGTTTTTGTGAATATTTGCTGGTTAGTCAAGCTGAACCCTACATTGAACAATATTATAATGGCGATCGCCCAAGTAGCGATCGTTGGCAATGGCAAGTTTGCGATCGGCTCGATCGGGCGATCGTCCTGCACAGTTTAAATATAGAACTTCCGATGTCTGAAGTCTACCGCCGCATTAGTTTTCAAGGGCGATCGGGTGACACTTCTAATGAAAGTTAACAATGCTTGTGCTGCACTCTTCTCAATTTCTACATCAATTGCATAAAAGAATTCACCGCATCATATTGATCGGCTATTGGCGAATACCACTCTAGCGATAGCACATCTAGGGCTGGCAATTAATCAGCTAGTAATATAGAGATAACTTCTAGGAGGCTATAAAGATGACAAGCATACCTAACGAACAAACAGCTATCATCCGTACAGAAAGAGGACTAGCGATCGCAGGTACGCGCATCACTATCTACGACATCATGGACTATGTGACGGCTCAATATTCGCCTAAGTTTATCAGAGGATTGTTCGATCTTACAGAGGAACAAATTAACGCAGCTTTAGCTTATATTGAGGCAAATCGCGCTGATGTTGAAGCTGAGTATCAAATGGTTCTTAAGGAAGCTGAAGAACTGCGGCTGTACTACGAAGAAAAAAATCGCGATCTCATTGCTCGAATTGCCGCCCAGCCACCAAGACCCGGAACGGAAGCTGCTTGGGAAAAACTGCGAGCGGCTAAGGCCAAGTTTAAGTCGGAGCTATAGTTTTTAATACTAAAGTATGATAGAGTTAATGTATCATAAAATCCTTAAATACTATGCTCAATATAGTGTTTTAAAAGTGATATCCATGTTAAAAGAATTAAAAACCATTACTCTGGCAACTTGTCTGGTATTAGGAACAGCTAAACTGGGTTCTACTGCACCTCTACCAATTCCTAATAATCAAGGGGATTATACGGGAAGATATTATCATACTTATTGGGAAGTAGTAGACCCAGACCCAAAGGGGTTAAATTGTCGTATGAACTCTTCTTTTGAAGAATTTATGCGTGTTGACAACCGCACTCCCTTTGATGTTTTTAATTGGTCTGTAGTTGTTGTTTTAAAACAGGGACAGCGTTTTGAAAGCTTTCCTGGTAATGCTGGTGTTACTTTCCTTGATACCAGGGGTTTACCGTGGCTTTTTGTAGGAAAAAACTACACTGCTGGTGGGGCGCAAGGTTGTTTTATTCGCGCTAATAGTCAATTTGTCAAACCAATACAGATGTCACCGACTCGCGTACAACCTCAAGCGAGTCAACCGCTCACAAGTTCCACGGCACTACCGATGAAGCTTGGTTTTGACGAAGGATTTGGATCGATTGTAGTACCAGAAAATGATACCACAGCATCGGCCTATGGAGGACGCTTAAGGCGATATGATGTTCACATTGCTAAAATGTTTGAAGTCACTCACTTTATGTGTCAGGAGGGGACTTTAACACCCGGTATTACATGGAATTACGAGGCTGGAGGTGGCACGATTAATATGGGAAGTTTTGAAATAACCTGCCGACTTGCTAATCAAATAGTTAGTGCCTATGGTTTAGGTAAATCGGAACCTACGAATGTGAGTTTTTCGGGTGGTGAAGTCGGTCGCCCCGCTGTCAGAAGTTTCAACATTCCCATCCTAGATATTACAGGTGATAAAGTACCACGCTGGGTGAGTTTTGTGCAGGGATTTCAGCCAGTGAGGAGGTAGGGCAATTTTATCAAAGCTGACCCTAGTAACTTGGATTTCAGCGGGTTAGACTGGAATAAAGTTGACTTCAGCCAGCAAGACGTACAGAAGCTAGTCAATTCTAAGCTAAATCAGCATGATTTAATTAACTTAATCAAAAGCGCTCCTAATCAGGTAAATCTTAGTAAGGACCAATTACTAGGGTTAATTCAGCTACATCTAAATAACAGCGCTTTATGGCGAAGTTCCACCCTAAATAGTCAAGACTTACTAAATTTACTAGCAAACAAGTTGAGTGCAGTAGACTTAAGTGGGGTTGACTTACAAAAAGCAAACTTTACTGGTAGCAACCTACAGCAAGCTAACCTGAGTGGTGCAGACTTGAGGCAAGCAAATCTTAACGGTGCAAAAATGCCTGATGGAACTCTCTATCGACGTTAGTTTTACCTAGTAGAGCGCGTCACCTGCTATAATCGCTCTGTTTGTTTTATCGAAAATTAATCTAAAGGTGACGCATCGTACTAATACTGGTTATTCCTTACTCTTCACTATTTCAGGAGAAAGAGGTGGAGAAACAGTGCAACCACCGCCTAAAGGATTTAAGGGGGAATTTAAAAGTATTCAATTAGCTGGCGGGACAAAAGGTTTTTTTTAGAATGGTTGTGGTGCTTATTATACGGTTTGAGTTGAAGGGCAGTATCCAGTTATGTTCTTTGAATAAACACATATTTTGGGTACTTCACTTATCTAATAAGTCTTGTATTTTGTTGTATTTACCTAACACCTCATACAGTTCATAATTAAACTGGATTTGAGAAAATCTAGTTTAATCCTCATATGTCTTAATTAATTCACCCGTTAAGAAAGAATAAATTAGGCCACATATCAAACCTATCATAAGAAAAAACCAAATTACACTAAATATCATAAATCCACAGACAGCTAAAACTACTATAGATAAGTAAATTTGGATCATGCCGGGAATAGCTAAAGAAACTAAAAATAGTATTAAAATACCAAATAGAGTTAGACAGCTATCTAGGAAGTTTTTCAAAGCTAATTCTCTCCAGAATTCCAAATTTGATTGTTTTGTTTCCCTAATTATATTGGGTGATATTAATATTTAACAACTTAAAACGGTCGGATTTAGCACCCAAGTTTTCTAACTATCCTTAACCAATTTAGTAGAAGTTGGTATAATTCAGTTGACAAAGTAGGATTTAGTAGGATATAGTACACTCAACCTCACTCAACGCTGACCCATGAATGTTGAAGATGTTGTACAATGGGCGAATAATTCGATTTTTGATAAAACAGGAGAACATCTTACACCCCTAGAGGAAGCAATAGTGACGGGTGTTTGGCAAAGACAGAAATATCCTCAAATAGCTAAAGAGTTTAATTGTAGTGAATCTCACGTTAAAAAAGAAGCGGCTAAGTTATGGGAAAAGTTGCGTGAGGAATTAGGAGAAGATCTTAATAAATTTAACTTTCGTTCCAAGTTAGAGAAAAAATATCGTGTTTCTCAAGTTGCCCATAGGGGAGATTGTTTACAAATTGATAATGTTAATATTTGCGGTGAATTTATACAAACTATCAAAGATACACAAACCCGATCGCCCAATCCCCCAGATTCTCCCCAAAATCAAGCCCGATCGCCCATAATCGATTTAACAGACGCACCCGAACTCCCTTACTTTTACGATCGCACCTCAGAACTCTCCACCCTCAAACAATGGATTTTGCAAGTCCACACCCGCTTAATCACCATCTACGGCTTAAGCGGAATTGGCAAAAGCGCGATCGCCCTCAAACTGATCGAACAAGTTCAAACCGAATTTGATTATATTATTTGGTTAAGTCTCACTAACACACCCACACTTTCAACCGTCCAAACCGAACTCAAGCAATTTTTTGGGCGATCGCAACAACCCCCATTACCCACAATCATCGATTATTTTCGATCTTCTCGCTGTTTAGTAATCCTTGATGACGTACAAAATATTTTTAAAAGCAGTCAATTAGCAGGTCAATATTTAGCAGGCTATGAAGATTATGGCAAATTTTTCAAACAAATTGCCACATCCTCTCATCAAAGTTGTTTAATCCTCCTCAGTTGGGAAAAACCCAGAGAAATTACTGCTTTAGAAGCAGTAAACCTCTCGACGCAAACCTTAAACCTCAAAGGGTTAGGAGAACAAGCGGCAGAAATTCTCAGAGAAAAAGAATTAGGAGATGAGGAAAAATGGTCAGACTTGATCGGCATTTATCAAGGACATCCTTCCTGGCTAAATATCATCGCTGCTACAATTTTGGAATTATTTAACGGTAGCGTTTCCCTATTTTTAGCAGATGGAACAGCAGATTTATTTTTAGGTGACTTAGAACCCCTTTTAGAATCTCACCTAGAGCGTTTATCAGACTCAGAAAAAAAGGCGTTATACTGGTTAGCCAGTCAAAATGAAGCTGTAGATATTTCGCGACAACCTGCTGATAGTGAATTATCCCAATCAGAATTTTGGCAAGCCATACAATCCTTAGCCCGACGCGGCTTAGTGGAAAAAGTGTTAGTCGGAGGGCGATCGATGTTTTTTCTCAATCCCGTATTCAAATCATACATTCATTGCAAGTTAAATATTATATAACCTATGGGTAATTTCACCCGATCGCAAAGCAATTAAACCAGAGAATTACTCTTTTCTATTTTACATCGATCGCATAAAAGCATTCACCGCATCATATTGGTCTGCCATCCGCGAATAAAACTCGATCGATCGCAAATCCAAATCCGGCAACAGTTCACTCTTACTCACCAACTCATATCCCGTTGGACGCAAACAATGAACCGAAATTACCCCATCCTCCCAAAACCAAACCTCCTGCACACCCACCCGACGATAGATTTCCAGCGTATCAATTCCACCACTCGTCACTGTTATTTCGATCGCCAAATCTGGAACTGACTTGCGCGTACCCAAACAATAAGACTCATCTGGTTCCTTCCGTGCACCCAACTCCTTCATCCCGATGGTTGTACTACCACGCGCATAAAAACGAATGTCTTTCGTCCGCATATAACTTTCTAAAAGTTGACCTAAAGTTTTTTTAGGTTCTTCATGTTCTTCAGATAAAGGAGCCATAATTTCTAAACACCCATCCAAATAAGTTAAACGCGCCCCAGTGTCCGCCAAATCAGCATCCAATTTTTCCAGAGTCTCCCATGTCACGTTTGACAGGAAAGCCGCACCTGTACCCAATCTTGCTTTAGAAATTGCGACAACCATCTGACTTACCTTTTACGATCGCTCTTCCATAATATACGACTTCAAAAACTTGCAGTCTATCGTCATACTAAATCCGGCTGTAATATTCTATTCTTTAGCCCGCGAAGGCGGAATTCGCTTGTGTAGTAACGATTTCAACCGCCGAGTCTGATTGTTACCAAAAATATTTTTCCCCAAAAAAAAGCGCCTTTATTTCTAGGAGCGCTTGCATGTCAATCAAAAGCTAAAACTTAGCCATTGATAGAAGGAGCAACCATTGCTACTGGGTGGTTTCACCAGCAGCCAAATCAAGCGGGAAGTTGTGAGCATTGCGCTCGTGCATCACTTACATACCCAAGTTAGTGCGGTTAATCACATCAGCCCAAGTATTGATCGCACGACCTTGAGAGTCGATAATCGATTGGTTGAAGTTGAAGTTGCTAGGTCGATCGAGATGACAGCTTAATTATGCCCGCACCAACTCCAACCGATATCGATACAAAGCCACAGGATGCCCCCCAGCCGCAAAATAATCCGGGTCTTGCGGCGACAAATAAATCGCTGTCACCTGATCCGCCTCAATTCTTTTACTCGCAGAATCGCCATTTTTCCCGCCTCCAACAACTCGATAAGCCGTTGTTGTTTCCACCTCGTTTAAATAAATATCAGACTCTCCCCGAAAAATCTGCTGAGAAATCTCTGTAGACACAAACTCGCGAGGATTCGGCGTCTCAGTTCCCCGACTGGTAACAATCGAAATTAGTTGGCGTTCCCCTTTCAAAACAGTAATTTGGCGGTTGGGATTCGTCGGATCGACTTTCACCGAAACTACGCCACGATCGCCTAAATAAGCCTTAGCAATATTCAAACCGTTAAAAGTGCGATCGGCTACAATCTTTTGAGCCTTTTTAAGTGTATAATTAGAAATTAACCCAAGATTTTTTTCAGGTTGAAATCGCACTTTAAATAATATCGGCTGCTGCAAATACTGGCGGTTGCTTTCAAACCCAGGCGTGACAATATTTGGCGCTAAAGGAGCGGCTAAATCTACCAAAGTGCTAGCAACATTCCAATTCCCCGCCATCCAGTCGGGATATACCAAATCTCCCTTAGCTACAGCGATAGGAGGCTTGCTTTCCCAATTCGGAAAACTTGATATGCGATCGCCCAAAACCCCCGCCCTCGCACCGCCACCCCACAGCAACACCAGCAAAACCAGACAAAAACCCCAAATTACCTTCATACCCAATTACATTCAAACAACTAATTTTCTGTCTCTCTTTCTCTTCTTTATCTCTTCTCTGCGTTCTCTGCGCCCTCTGCGGTTCATTAATTCAAAAATTAGACAACAAACGACTTAAACATCATATTTTATACCATTTTCATAAACACGCAAGATGCCTGTTGCACAAAAATAAAAGTTCTGCTTGTGGGGAGTAGGGGTTGGGCATCCTACCCGCCCCCAATATGCAATTCAAAGGTGGAAAAGCCGATTTTTTAAAGCGCCTCAACAGGTGCAGGTTCCCAAACCTCCCCGTATTTTTCCTTCAATTCGTGCCAGTTTTCCACCTGTCCGGGTTCGTATTCCCCCGGCTTTCCCCACTGCAAAAACGCGCTCAAAGCAGCCTCATTTTGTTCGTCCAGAAAACGAATTGCATAAGTAGTGAAATTGCCTCTTTTCGCCTCACCCGTTTCAAACTTCACCTGTTTGATTTTGTCCATATTTAGGTGAAACTCAAATATTTCGGCGTGCATATTGGCATACTTTCCCTTCGGCAACTCCGCATAAAACAGCTTGTGAATTGAACCGCGCACTTCCAGCACAGCCGCGCTGCTAGTCACGATTAAACGCAGCGTGCCCAATTGTTCGCAAGCTTCCAAGAATTCTTTCAGATTAGGCATAATTTAATTTGGGAATTGGGTATTGGGAATTGGGCATTGGGCCGAAGAGCCTTGGGCATTGATTATTGGTAATGAAAAATAACAATAACTAACAACCAACAACAACTGACTAATGACTAATGACCAATGACTACTGACTACTGACTACTGACTAATGACTATGTTTCGTGCAGTTCGTAAGCAGCGACTATCCGCTGCACTAGAGGATGTCGCACCACATCCGCCTGAGAGAATTCGCAGAAAGCAATGCCCTCAACGTTGCGTAGAATGTTTTGGGCGACTGACAATCCCGACTGTTGGTTTGGCGGCAAATCTGTTTGAGTGATATCCCCTGTTACTACCATTCTCGATCGAAAGCCCAGACGAGTCAACACCATTTTCATCTGAGCCGGCGTCGTATTTTGAGCTTCGTCCAAAATTACGAAAGCATTGCTGAGAGTGCGCCCCCGCATATAAGCTAAAGGAGCTACTTCGATCAAGCCTCTTTCCATTAAATCGGCCATTTTTTCAGGGTCGATCATTTCTTGCAGGGCGTCGTAAAGCGGGCGCAAATATGGATCGACTTTTTGCTGCAAATCTCCCGGCAAAAACCCTAATTTTTCGCCAGCTTCCACGGCTGGTCTTGTTAAAATCAGCCGTTCGTACTGCTTGCTCAAAAGCGCTTGCACGGCGAAAATAGCAGCTAGAAATGTTTTGCCAGTACCAGCGGGGCCAATGCAAAATGTCAGGTCGTGCGTGCGTACTGCTTGGACGTATTGCCGCTGCTTGAAGGTTTTGGCTCTAATTTCTTCGCCGCGGCGGGTTCTGGCGAGAACATCTCGCTGCAAGTCTTGTAAATCGCCTTGGCGGTTGGTATCCAAAGCTTGGCGCGCCGTCTGGATTTCAACTCCGGTAATATTTTTGCCGGATTTCCAATAGTCGGAGAGCGATCGCACTAATTTATGACACAATTCTACTTGAGTTTTTGTGCCCGAAATCAGCAGTTCTTGCCCTCGCATTACCAGGGTAGCACCGGTTTGCTTAGAGATCATTTTCAGGTTTTCTTCTTGATTACCGGCCAGCGACATTGCACTTTGGGTGCTCGGTAACTCTATTGTTAGTTTTTCATTCATGCCAACATAATCTCCTCCAAATAAGCAATTAAAAGTTAACAACTAAACGTTCAACCAGTCACTATTTGCAAACAAAAAGACGCCCGTTACTAGGCTTTACCTAGTATCTAAAGCGTCTTTTAGATTTAGCTCCCAAATGAGTTTGGTGCTTGAGGCACAAATCAAATCTCCCTTCTATTAAGTCAGGCAATTTTAGATTTTAGATGTGAAATTTTAGATTTTAGATGAACCTGATGCCGCTGACATTTGAAATTTAAAATTTTACATTTGTTTCCGATCGCAAAACCGGCAATTTCAAACCAAACGGGGCTTGTAATACAAACTCTACAACAGGCAATCTAAAATCTAAAATTCTTTCTGGGTTCTGCAGTTAGTTAATAACCGGGAGTATTTCTGCTCGTTCTAAACGTAGGTGTGTTAGTACGGCGAGGTTGTTCTCTCGGAGTTCTGCTAGCCAAGGGACTCGGCGACGGAGGCGGCGTCCGGGGTCGGAAGTCGCCTCGCGGCTCGCGCGAGCCACGATCTGGGCGATCCCGATCCGGGCGATCCCGATCCGGGCGATCCCGATCGCCCCTGGGCGGGCCAGATCCACGATCGCCCGCTTCGCCATCGTATATATCTAAGTAGAGGGACTGACCAGCCGTCTGCGCCACCGCTTCGAGCGTAGTTCTAATCGCCTGAATATTGCGTCCGCCCCTACCGTAAACCCGGCCTTTGTCGGGATCTTCAAAAGCCAGCCTAACCCAGACCCGCGATTGGCGCGGGTGCAGTTCGCAATCAACCCGCAAAGAGCCGGGGGTCTCTAAAAAAGGCCCAATTAAAAACTTAACCAGTCCAGCATAGTTGGGACTAGCTGACTGTTGCTGTGCTGGATTCAACGTTAGCTCCGGCTCCGACTTGTTCAAATACATGGGCTTTTCTCAAGATGTCACGCACGGTGTCAGTTGGCTGAGCGCCTTCTTGCAGGCGCTTGACAATCGCTGGAACATCCAGCCGGGTTTCGTTATTTCTGGGGTTGTAATAGCCGAGCTCTTCTAGGGGACGGCCGTCGCGGCGAGTAGAACTGTTCATCGCTACAATTCGGTAGCTGGTCTCGCGTTTTTTCCCGTATCTCTTCAATCGCAGTTTGATCATCTTCTTGCACAATAGTCTTGTTCCAATTCTAAGCTATTTTGTCAGTGCTCCTTCCCCGAACCCCAACTCAACCCCTATTTCTTAACCTCCGACCAAAATATCGCTACGATTTGCTGCCCCCAAGGCAGGTCTGGCGCCGTCAATGTGCGGTGTAATTGCTACTGGCAAAATCGATGCAGTTCCCCACTGCTGCACCAATTTTTGCAAAAATATATCTTGCTGCTCTCTCAAAGAGTCCCAATCGGTGCCGCGATTAATAATTGCAAACCAAACTAAACCCCGATCGCGCGTGGGTATGGCTCCCGCCAAAGCAATCACCGTGTCCAAAGTACCAGTTTTCACCACAGCCGATCGCGGAATGTGTCGGTATTCCAAAGTTCCTTTATCGCGCCCGGACACCGGAAACAAGTCAGCAACTGTCAGCCCAGTCGTCTGAAGGTTGCGCGCGATCGCCTGCATCATCCCACAAGCCGCCCTCGGAGACATCTGATTTTCCACTCCCAATCCCGAACCATTAACTAATTGAAGTTCCTCCTCCGGCACCCCCGCGGCCCAAGTCGCTTGCTGCTGCACTATTTTTGCCCCGCCCAAATCGTCGGTCAGCATCTGAGCCATTTCATTGTCGCTGTGGACGTTCATCTGCTTGAGAATTTCGGCTAAAGGGAGCGATCGGCGCTTCAGCAGCAAACGCCCCGAAGTCATAAATTTCTCAGCAATGACGCTGCCGGCAACCGTTACTTGCGGCTTTCTAGTTCCCGGAGCCATCTTAGAATACATTGCCACCACGTCCGCAGGCCAATTACTACCCTCAAGAGCTTGCCGCAGTATCTCCCCCGCCACCAAAGGATCGGACTGATAATTCATGCGGAAATTGCCTGTCACCACCAAATTCCCCGCCACACGATTGATACCCATTTGATTGAGAGCATTGCCCACGGCGATCGCCTCCTCCCACACAAACAGCGGATCGCCCCCGCCGCTGACCACCAAATCCCCCTGCAATACACCATTCCTAATCGGCCCCGTTCCCCGGAACCGCGTTTCAAACTGATAATCCGCGCCCCAAGTTTCCAGCGACGCTAGAGAAGTCGCAATCTTAGTCAGCGAAGCCCCAGGCATCAGCGTCTTGCCCTGCTGACTTACCAGCGGCATCATTCCCGCTTGCACCCAAATTCCCTGATTGCCCTCAATCAAGTTCTTGTCTTTCAACTCTTTTAAATATTCCCGCACTGTCGCTTCTGCTGGCAAGTCGGGATTTGCCGCATTTATTCGCCCAAAAGCCAAATCTTCGGCCACCACTAACCCGGGTATCCCTCCCCGCCAAGCCAGCACTGACGCAGCATTAGGCGCGGCACTGCCTACTCCAGCCATGTCCAGCCACAGAGACATCATCCCTGAGCTAAATAAATCCAGCATTTTTTACTCCTAAAGTCAATCGATATTAGATTTTAGATTTGAGATTAAAGAATTGAAGAAAGCGCTCCCACTGATAAATCCGGGGGCAAGTGATGAGGATGGGGAGCTTTTTTTTCGCTCCACGGATGAATCCGGGGTTTCCGGACTAAAGTGCTTGCGGTCATGTAAACTATTTCATTGATTTTTTCAAGATGCCGTCAAAAATAGTAAAGTAGTGACAAAACAAGTTCTATCAGAGTAGTCGGAAATAAGAATTGTCCGATCGCCCTAGCGAGCGGATTTTAGTTCTTTATTCAGACTTGTGGATTCAAGATCCTGACCGAAAGACGAGACGCAAGCCCCGGGCTACCGACATGGGGATAAGTCGGTAGCGGTTTCAACCGCCGTGTATAATCAGCACAAGCGAAAAGTGAGTAGGAATAACATAAGAGCGCATTGAAGTACCCTAGTATGGAGCAATCCCAGCAACGGACAGATCCAACTAGATTTGGAATAGTTAAAGGGCAAATAATGGCAGGGTATGGAGCGTTCAAACTTAAACATACGAAGGCCTCAGAAAGTATACGCAATCTCAGCTTTAAGCTGTTTGAGTGAGTAGAGGGATACTTGAATGTCCCGTTGTCGCCTTGATTGGTGGGCAAGAATCCCCCGGCTTTAGACGTGGGGAGGTTCAATTCCTGGTAGAATTTTTAGTGTTTCTCAAACATTGGTCAATGGGATCGACACGCGCAAGAATTGCAATAGACGCTATGGGTGGGGATCATGCCCCCGCCGAAGTTGTAGCTGGAGCGCTTAAGGCACAAGAAGAATTAGGCGTAGAGATTTTGCTTGTGGGCGACCCACAGCAAATAGAAGACTCGCTCCGGCAACAAGACGCGATCGGCCGCGTCTGTACAGGTCAGCTAGAAATCGTTCCTTCTGAAGGAACGGTGGAAATGCACGAAGAACCTTTGAGTGCCCTCAAACGCAAGCCCAACGCTTCGATTAACGTAGCGATGAACTTGGTAAAGCAGCAGCAAGCTGATGCTGTGGTGTCCGCCGGTCACTCCGGCGCGGCAATGGCTGCTGCCCTGCTCAGGTTGGGTCGGCTCCCCGGAATCGATCGCCCTGCGATCGGTGCGGTTTTGCCGACAATGATACCGGGCAGCTCTGTACTCATTCTCGATGTTGGCGCTAATGTGGACTGCCGCCCCAAATTTTTGGAGCAGTTCGCTCTTATGGGAACTATTTACAGCCAGTGTGTGCTGGGTGTCGCCGAACCTAAAATCGGCCTGCTCAACATTGGCGAAGAACCTTCTAAAGGCAACGACGCAGCCGTGCGAACTCACCAGTTATTGGTGGACAACCCGAACATTCCTTTTGTGGGCAATGCCGAAGGCCGCGACGTGCTGTCTGGGAAGTTCGACGTGATTGTCTGCGACGGGTTTGTCGGCAACGTGTTGTTGAAGTTTGCCGAAGCGGTGGGCGAAGTCGTAGTCCAAGTGCTTAAGGAAGAGTTGGTCAAAGGACTCCAACATCAAATTAACGACCCTATGCTGCAAAAAAGCTTGCAAGGATTCAAGCAGCGGGTAGACCACGTTGAACACGGCGGCGGTTTGCTGTTGGGCGTTGCTGGAGTTTGCATTATCAGCCACGGTTCGTCTCAAGCTGCTTCAATTTTCAATGCCATTCGTTTGGCGAAGGAGGCTGTTGACAACCAAGTGCTGGAGCGAATTCGATCGTCCAATAACCAAAGCGCTCTGGAACAAGAAGCTGTGAACTAGAGGCAGTAAGTAGGAATTAAAAATTAAAAATGTAAAATTAAAAATGTCAGCTTAAACCAACTGTTTTGCTTAAAAAAAAGTAATTTCAGCAGTTTAAAAAATAATTTTAATTGGTAGTTTTTAATTTTTAATTTCTCTATCGAACAGCGAGTAAATGGAGAGGAATGTTGCAGCAATCAGGGTACGGCATTGCCGTCACGGGTAGCGGTTCTTGTACACCGCAGGTTTCGCTGGATAATAACGGTTTGAGTCAGATAGTAGAAACGAATGACGAGTGGATTGGCGCGCGGACGGGTATTCGCTCCCGCAGGCTGGCGGACGATCGCACTTCTTTGTGCGATTTAGCCACAGAGGCATCTCAAAAGGCGATCGCCATGGCAGAAATTTCGCCGACAGATATCGATTTAATTATTTTGGCGACTTCGAGTCCTGACGATTTGTTTGGCACTGCGAGTAAAATTCAATATCAGTTGGGCGCGACAAAAGCTGTGGCTTTTGATTTGACAGCAGCTTGTTCCGGCTTTGTTTTTGGTTTAGTTACAGCCTCGCAGTTCATTCGGACAGGGGTGTATCAAAATGTTTTGCTGATCGGAGCAGATATTTTATCTCGCTGGGTAAATTGGTCGGATCGAGGTACTTGCATTCTTTTTGGAGACGGTGCAGGTGCGGTGGTATTGCAAGTTTCAGAAGTCGATCACTTTTTGGGATTTGAAATTCGCAGCGACGGCACACAAAATTCGTCTCTCAATTTGGCTTACAAAGCCGAGTCAAAAGAATTAATTGAGGGCGTCAGCGTCGCAGTTGGCGGATTTGAACCCATCACAATGAATGGTCAAGAAATCTATCGCTTTGCCGTGAGAAAAGTGCCGGAAGTCATAGAAAAAGCTATGTTTCGGGCAAATGTCAGCGCTGCGGAAATTGACTGGCTGTTGTTGCACCAAGCCAATCAGCGGATTCTCGATGCAGTTGCCCAAAGGCTAAAGATTCCCCCCGAAAAAGTAATCAGCAATTTGGCAAATTACGGCAATACCTCCGCGGCTTCAATTCCCCTTGCCTTAGACGAAGCCGTGCGTCTGGGTAAAGTTAAAGCGGGCGATACTATTGCTGCTGCTGGTTTCGGTGCAGGTTTGACTTGGGGGGCTGCGATTTTTAAATGGGGAAGGTAATACCATTTTCGATTTTAGATTTTAGATTGGGAATTACTGAGGAACTATGGGTTTGGAGCTGGTAAAGCAGTTTCATTCTTTTTGGGAACTGGTATAATGTTTGGCGGCTTTAAACTTTGGCTAATGATTGTGGGGAGTGCGACCGTTGCATAATACAAATCCTTTAACAAGCCATACATAGGGCAAGGGGCGCAGCCGTACTCCCTCGGGACAGGAGTTCTTGACAAGCCCGCCCTGAGATTGAAAATCCTCTATTCTTCGATCGACTTTCCCCGGCTTGAAGGTTAAAAATTTTGTTACGGCTATTAATTAAATTAAAGTAGCAAAAAAAATATAAACCTGGTTAAAATCGCAATTATATGTTATAGTTGTGAGTCGCGAGTAGATAGTTCGTTAACCGAAAGATAGCGGATACCAGCGAGCGAAGTTAGAAGCGGGAAAGAAAGAATTTTTGCAATCACCAATTAGCAACCACCAATTAGCAGATTACCGGAAAAATGACTAAAACAGCATGGGTATTTCCCGGACAAGGTTCCCAGGCGATCGGGATGGGTGCAGACTTATTAAACTTGCCAACAGCCAAAGCCAAATTTGAGCTCGCTAAAGAAATTTTAGGCTGGTCTGTCCCGGAAGTTTGCCAAAAAGAAGAAGCAAAACTATCTCGGACGCTCTACACTCAGCCTTGCTTGTTCGTAGTAGAAAGTATTTTGGCCGACTTAGTGCGAGAAAAAAGCGATCGACCAGCGGTAGTTGCCGGTCACAGTTTAGGAGAATACGTTGCCCTCTACGCAGCAGGCGTCTTTGACTTTGAAACCGGATTGCGCTTAGTCAAACGCCGCGCCGAACTCATGGACACTGCCTCCGGCGGTCAAATGGTGGCTTTGATCGGGTTCGACAGGCAGGAACTAGAACTGCAAATTCAATACAGCCGAGACGTAGTGCTGGCAAACGACAACAGCGAAGCACAAGTCGTGATTTCTGGAACGCCCGCAGCAGTAGAAGATTTGCTTGCCAAAATCAAAGTCAAACGCGCCGTTAAATTGAATGTTTCCGGTGCATTTCACTCTCCCCTGATGGCCGGGGTGGCAGCCGAATTTCAACTAGCCTTAAAGTCTGCCAGGTTTTCCGATGCTAAAATGCTAGTGCTCTCGAACGCAGAACCGTCAGCCACTACCAGCGCAGCCACTTTAAAGCAACGGTTGACTCAGCAGATGACCAAAGGCGTGCGCTGGCGAGAAATTTCCATGCAATTGCCCCAACAAGGAATCGATCGAGTAGTGGAAATTGGCCCCGGCAAAGTTCTCACAGGTTTGATCAAACGGACTTGTCCCGATTTAGCGCTGGTAAATGTTAGCAGTTTTGCAGATTTACCAGCTTAATCTATTTTTAACCTGTGATCAAATCGCAGGCTGTAAAATTCAGAGTTAACAGGCTCTAAGATTGCCCAAAAATGAATCGCACAACAGGCAACTCCGAATATTGGCTGTTGTGCAAATTGGGGATAGACGATCCAGACAGTTAGAAAATATTAATCAAAAATCTAGAAATCGATCGACCTGACGGGGCGATCGACAAATCCTGATATACACTAGGCATAAAAACCAAGCTTAGGAGCGCGAATTAAATAACTTACAATTTTAATTGTTATTGTGGGATGGGCGTCCCGCCCGTCCACTCATGACGGGCGGGACGCCCATCCCACTTTCAAGAGTGGAAGTTATTTAATTCTCATTCCTTATCTGGTACTTATTATGAAAAAAGTCCTTTACTGGTTGATGGGCGACAAGGCAGGCAGAACCATAGTTGGTGCCTGGAATTGGATGTGGGGACTGCCCGTAGAATCCGGCGGCCCGGTGGCGGTGGCGGTAGCCGAAGAGTCGCTGCGATCGATGCAAGAATCCGTGCAAAAGCTAGCAGCAGCAGTCTCCACCCAAGTTGCAGCCTACCAGCGCGCCAAAACGAAATATGAAGAAAAAGTTAGGGAAATGCAAACCGTAGAGCGCCAAGCCATCACAGCCCAGCGCAACGGCAACGAAGAAGCAGCCCGCTTGGCAATGGCGAAGGTAATTCAGACAGAACAAATTCTGCCGCAATTAGAATCCCAAGTAAAACAAGCCGAACAATACGTCAACGCTTCCAAAGACAAGCTAAATCGAGAACGGATGAAGCTGGAAGCTTACAAAACCGATATGCAAAATATGAAAGATATGGCCGAGATTAACGAAGCCCTCTGAGCCATATCCAAAGTCAACAACGACCTCAGTATCGATTCAGCTCGATCGCAATTTGAGCAAGCCAAAAACGCCGTCCACGGCCGCAACCTCAAACAGCAAGCTTTAGCAGAAATATCTGAGAACCCCCAAGAAAGACTTCAGGCAGAATTAGAAAATATGACCTTAGACGATGAAGTTAATCGCAGGCTACAAATGTTAGACGACTCCAACAACAAAGAACTTCCCAGCTAAGGACAATTTTATGGCTAAGAGCGGGCCTCCCCCCATAGTTTTTATCCTGTTATTTCTCTTGCTAGCCGGTGGTGGCTGGTTCTTTTTTCTCAACAAACCAGCGTCGCAAGATGTTAGTAACAATCCCCCCACTCCCACACCCGCAGGCGATGTCGTCCCACTTCCCGTCGCGCCAGTAGTCGGCGGTGCTTCGCCTGTTGCAGCTAGTTCCTTTGCACTTCCAGCTTCCGTACCTGCGGGCACGACTGTCAGGATTCAAGGTTCTACCAGTATGGTGACAATCAACCTCAACCTTAAGAATGGCTTTCAAGCGAAGTTTCCTGGCACTAGAGTTGATTCCAAAGCTAACGGTTCTGCAAAGGGAATTCAAGATTTGCTCGCAGGAACAGCCGATATTGCTGCGGTATCGCAGCCTTTGACGGCTCAAGAACAAGGTCAGGGTTTGGCAGCGGTGCCTGTTGCTCTAGATACGATCGCCCTTGTAGTCGGCGTGAACAACCCCTTCAAAGGAGGTTTAACCTCGGCTCAAGTTCAAGATATTTTCAAGGGAAATACTCAAGACTGGTCGAAAGTCGGCGGCCCGGCAGGCCCGATTAAAGTAATTAACAGACCGGCAGTTAGTGGCACTCACCAAACGTTTAAAGAACAAGTGCTCGGAGGTGGCGAGTTTGGTACGACGGCAAATATTAGTACGCTCGATCGAGATGCAACAACTCCTCTGCTGCAAGCTTTAGGCAATAACGGTATTGGCTATGCGACTTTCGCTCAAGTAGCCAATCAGAGAACAGTGCGCGTTGTTCCCGTCAACGGTGCGACGCCGGATGCGGGTAACTATCCTTACAAGCGGCCGTTGTACTACGCCTACAAAAATCCTCCCAGCCAAGCAGTTAAGGATTTCTTGGGCTACGCAATTTCTTCGGAAGGACAAAAAGCCATGCTGGCTGGAAATTGAGCCTTTGCAAAGTTTTGACATTCAGGAATTCGCCAGAATAAATTCTGGCGCTACACAAGCAAAGTCCGCCTGCGCGGACTATATTCTTCAGTCCGCGCAGGCGGACTTCGTTTGGCAAGAAGCGGTTTAAACCGCCGAATAATCTCAAACGGACTCGATCTGATAGGCTAATATTCGATGTAATTTAAAATCTAAGGTTTTCTGTGAGCAAAAGTCGCGAACCAGTCGAAAGTTTACTTCTCTACTATTTATTCAAATGGTCAATTGTCAGCCCGATGCTGCACCTGTACTTTCGGGGCCGCATCTACGGTGCAGAAAATGTTCCGACAGAAGGGCCGCTGGTGGTAGTCAGCAATCACGCCAGCGATTTTGACCCGCCGATTTTGTCTAATTGCATGAGGCGACCGGTCGCATTTATGGCAAAGGAAGAGTTATTTAAAGTTCCTATTTTGAAGCAGGCAATTACGCTTTACGGTGCTTATCCAGTCAAGCGGGAAAGTGCCGATCGCAGTGCAATTCGATCGGCGATCAACTCTTTGGAAAATGGCTGGGCGACGGGTGTATTTTTGCAGGGAACTCGCACGCCAGACGGCAGAATTACTGAACCGAAATTAGGTGCGGCGCTGATAGCTGCTAAGGCAAAAGCGCCGCTCTTACCTGTTAGTTTGTGGGGAACTCACGCGATTTCGTCGAAAGGTTCGGGAATGCCGCGTCCGGTGCCGCTGACGGTGCGAATTGGCAAGCTAATTGAAGCGCCCGGTTCCTCGGATCGCGAGGAGTTGCAAGCGTTGACTCAAAGATGTGCGATCGAGATCAATGCGATGCACGATTTGGGGCGCTGATTTGCTTGGAGGATGTTTTGTATAACTTACGAAGAAAGCTGGTTTGATAGATAAAAAACATCGTTACAGGTTTGTAGTGAGAACGAAGAATCCTCGTTACAAACCTATTTTATTGCGATTGTACGATGCCTCTGACATAAGCGACAGCTAAAGGGGAAATTTTTTCTGTAACTGTTGCGATAACTTGGCGATCGAAGTCAGTCCAAACTCTGGGGCGATCGAACATACAAGGCTGCAAAACCCCCCACAATAAGCCGTCAGCACAAAGGTGAGCGTGGATCAAAGCTCGATGTCCGAACTCTTTGGCTTCAAAATCTTTGTTGACAACTTCAGGATTCGCTGTTTCAACATCCTCAACAAAAATCGACGGTTCAGTTCGCAAAGCTGCTGCAAACAAAGGGTCTTCTTCCCCTAAAGATTCGGGTTCTTTTTTCCATTCCGCGTCGCCAATCTCTGGAAAGTTCGAGTTGCGACGCCAGCAGTAAGGTACTCTGCCTCTTTGCGTTTCAGGATTGCGGAGGTAGAGAAAGACCCGATCGCAATTTAACACCTCGCCTAAAGCCGGCACCAAAGCCGAAAAAACAGCATCCGGCGTTTTGCTGTCACTCAAAATTTTATCCAGAACTTGCGGCAGAATTTGCTCGGTCATTAACTTTAGCTTTTGAATTTCATCTATTAATTTTAAACTACTCCTTCTCTTCTCTTCTCTTCTCTTCTTTTACGCATTTGTCATCAGTGTCTTCGCGTTTCGTTAAATCGCTAGAGGAGACAAGTTTTAAAACCAGAGGGAATGGAAAAAATTTAAAACTTGCTCAATGCTTTCCTTTGTTTATTCCATTCTGGCTGGGCTGAAGTTAGCACCCGTATAACCGGTTGTCAGCCAAAGAATAGCCCTAGCGCCGTCGCGAACAGCTTTTTGCATCGGTTCGGGGGTTCGCCCAGACGGAACTGCCACAGGCTTAAAGGTAATGCCTCGACTACCGAGTACGATTTCGCCGATAATCTGAGCTCGCCGCATATGATCGTCAGAAGTGATCAGATACACGCTCTCAATCCCTCTAGCTTTCAATTCATCTACCAGGGTGGTAAAATTTGTTACCGTATCCACCGCTCTGTAGTCTAAGTGCAGGCGATCGGACTCAATTCCCGCTTCTGAAAATACCCATTCCGCGAACTCAGGATTGCTCCCAGACGACACCCAAATTGGCAATTCAGGGTGATCCTGAGCAAATTTGGCGGCAAACACCTCTCGCTCAGTAGCCCCACCTAGAACTAACAAAGCTTGGGGTCTCTGAAATTCGCTCTTAACCTGCTGATAGCCCAACCAACACGCCATCAAAAGTCCTACTAGGAACCAAAAACTGCGTGAAGTGTTCAAACGCTTGTAACGCTGCGTGTTTGAATTGATTCTTAACCACATCTAAACCTATAAAAATTTTATGTAACTGACAAAGGAACCATAACAAAAAATACCGCACCTATAGCCCACTAACAGGAATTAAAAATTAAAAATTAAAAAAGGGTCGGCGGATCATAGGATTTTAGATTTTAGATTTTAGATTTTAGATTTTAGATTTTAGATTGACTCTACGCTTGTGGTGCGGCTTCAATGGGGGATTTTAGATTTTAGCTTTCAGATTTTATACCAATCGCCTTGGCGGTTGGTATAAAATCTGGGAGCCAATTCCTTAGCGGATATGCAAAAAAGAGGGGCAAAACTTAAGCTTTCCCCTCCTGCTGTTAATTTTTCTTGATTTTTAACGGGACTGGCCGGGTTCGAACCGGCGACCTAGCGCTTCAGATTTGTGTGAGTTTCCCCACTCTCTGGACTATACCTTCACCATATGCTTGCAGCTTTTAGGTGGTGACCGTCTAGTCTCTAAACCTTCCTGATTTCCATATAGGCGATTGTTTAATCGCCCTGAACTCAGGCTTGGCTTGGTATTGCCTTAGAGTCATAGGAACCCATAAACTCTTTAGGTTTCACCAAATTTGACCACATTCACTCCTAGAGTTTCCTCGCAGGGTGCCCGATTCTTCAGGAGGCGCTTGCTCTATCCATCTGAGCCACAGCCCCAGTTGCTAAACCGTTTTGATTATAGCAGTTAATGTCGATTTTGAATTTTTTATTTTGGATGATTAGCGATCGCCAGTTGCGAGTTTCGCAGCGATGCGGGCCAAGTTTTCTGCTGCGGTGAGTTTACCAGCACCGTAACAGGCGCGCTGTCTCCATGCGGTGACGGGGAGATGTCCGGGGGGAGCATCTTCGTTGAAGGAGAGCTCACTGTAATATTTCCAATTTTCCTTGACTCGCCAGCCGACTCGATCGCAAAATTCAGTATAATTTGCCCCGGTACTTTCCCAAATCTGCTGCTGCACGCTCAACCCGAACCGCCCGCTGCTGTATTGTTGCCAAAGTTGGTCGATCGTGCGAAGGTCTGTAGGAGGAAAACTGTCAATATCGGCTGCACTCAGCCAGCCTTCGTCTTCTCTGACAGCGATTTGCAGCAAGATTTCCCAAGTGTGTTCATCAGCTTTGCGCCATTTTCCAGTTTCTAATAGCTTTGTCAGTTGGCGGTAGTCCATCCCCACTTCCGAGATAGCCGCAGTTGAGTCAGGTATGGCGCCGATTTTGTCTTCTAGTCGCAGTAGAGTGCTGACAATCAATTCGGGGTTTAGTTGCTCGAGGCGGTACAGAACCCCTTCTAACTGAGATTGAATGTATGTGCGGGCGATCGCACCTTGCTGCACTTCCCCCTGCAACTCATCAAATTTAGCTAACCAATTTTGTTGATTGCGGGCCAATTCCCACATTTGTTTGGCCCACTGCAATCTAACTTGTTCTTTTTTTAAATAAGTTTTGGAAGGCTTAGCACGTTGCGGGTAGGGAGTCAAATCCCAGCCGCAAATCGAGCAAAACTCTGCTTTTTCTTCTATGTATTCAGCACCGCACACTGGACAGTTAGACATATTGCCATCAATTCGGTTGCCAAGTAATTATATGACATCTGGTAAATTAACCATAATTCGATTAGGTACACACTTTGCAACCTACAATTACAGTTTATCTGTACTAATGTTCGCTTTTCGCACCCCAAACTTAGAGTTAATTATACCGCTCTAACAAGGCAAGCGAATAGTAAACAAACTGCCTTGGCCCAACTCTGATTTTACCTCGATCGTCCCGCGGTGAGCTTCGACTATTTGGCGGCAGAGGTGTAGTCCCAAACCTGTACTGGACTTCTTATGAGTTCCCGAGCTAAACCTTTCAAATAACTTTGCTTGTTCGGTGGGAGAAATGCCGGCACCGGTGTCTTTGATGTCTATAATTACCCATGCCAGCGGTTGGTTTTTGAAGCTAGTATAAGCAGGGGAATTAGCAGCTTTTAAGCTGACATCTATTGAGCCGTTGTCGGTGAATTTAATTGCATTTCCGATTAAATTTGTCAGCAAACGGTGTAGCTCCAGACGATCGCCCGGATACTTCGCAATCGGTGCACTTTCTGCACTTTCTGTCAAGTCTAAATTTACCGACAAACCTTTAGCATCCGCTAGGGGAGCTAGTTCTTCAGCTACCTCAGTAATAAGCTGGCGCAAGTCCACGGCCGCGAAACTTAGGGATTTGCGGCCTGCTTCGTAGCGATATACTTCCAGCAACATATTTACCATCGCGATCAGGTTTTTGTTGCTGCGAACCATCGTCCCGAAAGCCTCGCGCATGGGAAGGGAAATTTCTCCCAAAGCTCCCTGCTGCATTAAAGTTAGCATTCGATCGGCTGCTACCAGGGGTGTTCGCAAGTCGTGAGCGAGTCGGGAGACAAAATCTTCGCGCTGGAGGGCGATCGAATTGCGCTCGTCTACGCTGTGTTTTAGCCGCAGGAGCGATCGAACCCTCGCCAGCAGTTCATCCATTTCCACTGGTTTGCGGATGAAATCGTCTGCTCCCATGTCCAATCCCTGCACTACGCTGGCACTGTCGTGAGCAGTGATCAGCAAAATCGGCATAAAGGGCAATTCCTTATTTTCTCGGATTCGTTTAGTGACTTCGTAACCATCCATTCCCGGCATCATCACGTCTAGCAGTACCAAATCCGGGGGTGACTTGTCAATTTGACTCAAGGCCGAAAAGCCGTTTTCTGCCGTGCTAATTTCGTAACCTTCTTCTTCCAGGATTGTCTGCACCAACAAAACATTATCTGGTGCGTCATCTACAACCAGAATCCGATCGGCTTTTGTGGCATTGGGAACAGATAAATAACTCATTTAATTGCTAGCCTGGAAATATTTTTTCAACTTTAATATGGTATCCAACCTATGATTTCACATTTTTACACTTGTTAACTCTGTCATAAGGAATATCTCACAACTTTATCAAATCTTTTTACTTTTTATCAGTCGGATGTAATATAATCTACTACTTAGTTGTCATCGTATGCACACCGTCCCAATCATCGGGCGGGGGTACTTCCAAATAGCTCAGGGATCGGTCGAGGTGAACTTCCACAGGTCGATCGCTGGGTCGCATTGCTAAAGCCGCTTCAAAATAACTAATAGCTTTCTGAAAATTTCTAGCAATATAAGCATCCCTACCGTTACTATAAAGTTCCAAAAACCGAAGGGTTTCCCCATCCATGGGTTCAGAACTATTTTGCAGCAACTCGTAAATACCCACTGGCTGATTTTTGCCCTTAACTCGCACCTTGTCTAACTCTCGCACCCAAATTCCTTCTCGACACAAACTGTATGTAAATTCGCTCAAAATTATATCGCATCCGTACTCCTTTGTAAGCTGTTCCAATCGCGAACTCAAATTCACCGCATCCCCAATTACCGTGTAATCCATGCGCTTTTGGGAACCAATATTTCCCGAAACCACCTCTCCGGAACTAATTCCAATTCCGAAGCGAAATGGATCTTCGCCGGGGCGAGAATCATTAAACTCTTTCAAACGCCGGCGCATATCTAAAGCCGACTGCACCGCCATCCAACCGTGGCTTTCCGGGGGATTCAGCGGCAGGGGCGCGCCGAACACGGCCATTAAAGCATCGCCGATAAACTTGTCTAAAGTGCCTTCGTAGTGGAAAACGGCCTCCACCATCGTCTCAAAATATTGGTTCAGCAGGGATACCACATCGGAGGCTCCCAAATTTTCGGTCAGCGTGGTGTAGCCACGAATGTCGGAAAATAAAATAGTCACTTCTTTGCGTTCGCCCACCATCAGGGCGCCTTCACCCAAGGCCATCACTTTATCTACGACTCCAGGAGTCAGGTAGCGGTACATCGTATTTTTCATCCGCTTTTCGTGGCTGATGTCTTCGAGTACCACTAAACCGCCGCGCACGCCGCCCTCTGGATTGATCAGCGGGTTGACAGTCAAATTCAAACTACGTTCAATTAGTTTAATTCGAGAGGCGGGGATGGGCAGCGGACAATAAGGGTGATACAGGGCAGAATTTCGCAGCGCAAATAGAGATTGGGCATTAGCTAATTCTGCCAGCGCTACTTCCTCAGTCCACGCGCTGTTTTCGCCCCAAGCGTAATATAAATTAGGGTCAGTGCGATCGGGCACGGCCAAAATATAACTTTCTTCTTGTTCTTCTTCTTCTTTTTGTTGGGAATTTAGCGTTTTTTCTACCAACAGTCCCACCGTTAAACTTTGTTCGGGAACGTAATGTCTGGCAGCATGGTTGAGACTGTCTTCGAGTCGAAATTGCAAATTTTCGATCGGCACAACTTCCCAAACATAGCGATTCACCAGTTTATCTTCCCAGATCTGGGGATTGTGTTTGCTTTTAGCTTGATTTACCGGACAGCCCAACAATTCTAGGGCTGCTTCGTTGATAGTTACAACTCGCCCCTGTAAATCGGTGGAAATTACTGCATCTGAAAGACTTTGCAGCATATCTTTTTGATACTGCTTTTCCACCATCACGTTTTGAAACAGTTGAGAATTTTGCAGCGCCATTCCCGCTTGGGAATTAAACGCTCGCAAAAACTCTTCGTCGGAAGGGGTGAAACTACCTTGGTTCTTATTAATTAGCTGAGTCACCCCGATCAGCTCACCTTTAGCGTTATGCACCGGCATACACAAGACAGTCCGAGTGCGGTATCCCGTTTGCCCGTCTGTAGAGGGGTCAAAGCGGGGATCGTCGTAAGCCTCTGTAATATTTAGAGGTTGACCGGTCGAAGCCACGTAGCCAGCAATTCCCTTATTAGCAGGAATGCGGAGATCAACCATCGTTTTGCCGTCAGCCTTGGCGACTTTTGTCCAAAGTTCGTTGGTTTCCCGATTTAACAAAAATAGCGTGCTGCGATCGGCCTGCATCAAGTCGCGAGCTTGATCCATGACAGAGCGCAAAGTTGTTTCCAAGTCAAGACTTTGACCCAAAGTAGTGGTGGCTCTCAACAGTGCGGCAACCCCTCGCTGGTTGCGGGCGACGACGTAGAAAGACTGACAGCTTTCGAGAATAATCCCGATCGAATCTGCAAAAGCCTGGAACTGCTGTTCGTCTTCCTCGCTAAAGGGGGCATCGCCAGCTTTATTTAACAGTCTGACCACCGCTACGGGTTCATGTTGGCTCTTGCTGCTAAAAATCGGCATACAGAGGATGGTCTCGATGTGGTAGCCCGGTGGTTCGTCTACTTCGGTATTAAAATACTCGTGCGATCGAGCTTCGGCGACATTGATCGATTTTCCGGTTGTTGCTACGTAGCCTAAAATGCCTGCATCCATCGGCAAGCGCACTTCTACATCTTCGCCCGTAAGTGGATCGACTGTTTTGTGCCACAGTTGATTTTTGTTGGAGTCAACCAAAAAAATTGTTGTCCGGTCTGCTTGCAAAATTTGACCAATTTTCACAGTGAAGGCATCTAAAAGTTGCTCTAAGAGACTTTCGAGTGCTTCATTGTTAATCAGGTCCATCGCCCGGATAAATTGCTGAAATTCAGCCGTGATAAAGTCCAGCAGGCACACTAATTCAGGAACTGGCAGGCTCTTAACACGGGAGGTCAATGCCCCCATAAAATTGACTTGAGTCAGTGTAGCCAGAACGCTACCAGTATTGGAGAATGTCATGATTAACTGCTTGCTCAGAGGGGTAGACTGACCGCAGGTCGATCTGCGCGAGATTCGGCGGCGGTGCAAACTCTTGAATTTGTTTGCAAGCGCATCGGCACTCGCTTGTCGCTTTGATGAATCGTGAGTTCAAAAGTGGCGCACGCAACTTCAGTTTGCTTGTTATGTATGCTCGATCGATCTTTTTTCCAACCTCGATACTGATGAGGGTTCGTCAATTCAAGCTGAACTGGAGTTCGCAAAACAGAAGGCCTGAAAATTAGGTGACAGGCTTTAGTTCGATCGACAGTGCAATGTAGATTTGACGTTCTGTGCTCGGCCCCAGCGCGCGGTGTTACTGTTTTAGCGCACTCGGCGACCGTATCCGGTCAGGTAAAGGGCGCTATGAAAGCAGCGCGCAAGGCATTCCTACAGAGCTTACTCATAGTTTAATGGTAAACGCAACAGCAGGATAGCGACGGTAATTTATGCAGCAAAAAAGTTTGATCGGTCTTTGAAAACATCCCTATTCAATACCAACTGACGATCGAACAGCGAAGCTAAGCTGACGGTGATGTTTAAAGGTGCTACAGATCCTGACATTTAGGCCGCTCTGGGCATGGACTGGGCAAACACCACTGATTGATAGTACCGCTGGAGTTGTGCGGCGGCGGCGGCCCAACCCCAGCGTTCAGCTTCTCGGCGAGCGTTATGGCGCAGGGTTTCCCGTTCTTCGGGATTCGCAAACAGACGCTTGGTGGCAGCCAGAGCTCCTTCTTCGTCGGCTGGGTCAAATAAATATCCGTTAACACCGTCGGTGACGATATCGGGAATTCCGCCGCTGCGCGCCGCCACTACAGGCGTCCCCGCAGCCATTGCTTCTAGGAGCACTAAGCCCAGGGTTTCGGTGCGGGAGGGAAAAATGAAGGCGTCGGCAGATGCGTAAGCTCTTGCGAGTTCTTGCCCCTTGAGGTAGCCGACAAAATTGGTGGGTGTACCGGCAAAATATTGTTCAAGGGTTTGCCGATGCGGGCCGTCTCCCACTAAGGCGAGGCGGGCGTCGGGAATTGCTGCGAGGACTGGTTTGATGCGTTCGATTTCTTTTTCTGCACCGAGGCGGCCGACGTACAGCAGCAGGGGACTGTCTGGGTTATTTTGAGAAAGGCGCGATCGCATTTCTCGACTTGCCAATTCCGGGACAAACATTTCAGTATCTACGCCCCGCTGCCACAAATCTACTCGCTCAATGCCGTGGGTTCTCAATTCTTCCACCATTGCTGTAGAAGTACACAAATTCAGTTCTGCTTGGTTGTGAGCACCTTTGAGCAATTCCCACAATAAAGGTTCGAGGACTCCAAAACCGTAATGGTGCAAATATTTCGGCAAATGCGTGTGGTAAGAAGCCAAAATTGGAATGTTGAACTTTTTCCCGTAATATATACCGCCCAATCCCAAAATAGCGGGATTGACAACATGAATAATATCCGGTTTAAACTGCTCTAATTGGCGACCGACAGCCGGAGAAGGAAGTGCCATTTTCAATTCCGGGTACATCGGCAAAGGCAAGCCCTCCACACCGTAAACTCGGGCGCCTTTGTATTCTTTAATCCCGTAATCTGGAGAAAATATCAGAACTTGTTCGCCCGCGCGCTGCAAGTGATCTACAGTGTGAATCAGGCGCGTCACAATGCCATCTATTTTTGGCAGAAATGTTTCAGTGAACAGAGCAATTTTCATAGTAAATTGTTTAGGAAACCGATAATCGTAGTTTCTGGGAGATGTCAGGGTCGGTAACAGGATACAATGTCTCGCAGGGGGTAAGTAATTGCGAGCTATAGCCTCCTTTATATTGATGCTGTTGCTGCACGAATTCTGAAATATCCTCGATGTTAACAATCCATTCTCGCGCGTAACTGGCTAAAACACTGCCGCGCAAACCCAGTTGAATTGCCCGCCGTTCCAGTTTTGCTCCACTTGGGTGATAATCCGGGTCCCATTGCAGCCGTACAGCCGAATTTTTAACAGCTTGTTGCCATAATTTTTCGCTGCCATACACGGCTGGAACGAACTTAGAATAGACAGCGGATGCTAAAATTTCATCAAAAGCCGATCGCTTCAGCCAAATAGCCAGAATTACTTCTTGTCCGGGTTTTGTTCCCCATTCCGATCGATACATCATCCATAGAAAATTGGGCTTAATCCAACTCATGCGATTCAGACTAAATTCCCCACCGAAATAACCTTGTTCCGCTGCAAAAAGACCGATCGCCGGACGGTAAGCTTGGTACACTACAACGGTATTTTCGTCAAATTGTGCCAGAATGTGACGACCTGTTTTCGGCCATTTACTTGCCTGGTTTAAGTATGGTTCGGTTCGCAGATTCATTGCCACTAATTACGATCGAGATTTTTCTGGGGGCAACATACAAATTCCGTGAATTCCGCTCGATCCAATTATCCCACCTCAAAGCAATCCCACACCTTCGGCAAAGCAATTAATTCTGTGAATTTCCTGTGCAGTTTTAGCAATTAATATTTCCCTTTCCCCAGCAGCCGGTGATTCGCTAACTCGGCGGTAATTTTGATTACTCGCCGTTAGTGCCGCCCATTCCGGTATTAAATAATAAGAACGAACTGCACTCGCTGAAAATCCCGGCAGAACAACAAAAAGCAACAGAATAATCGTGCGAATTTCTACAGACAGCATTTATTCCCAAAAAGCCAGCAGTAAAAACCTAATGGAATTTTTTAATTAACCGCAGAGGACACAGAGGACACAGAGAAAGAGATAAAAAAGATAGATTATCGTAATATACAGCAAACTCCATTCAGAACTTGCGAACCCTTCTCCTCTCTTCCCTTCTTTTCTCTTACTTCGCGCCCTTCGCGCCTTCGCGGTTCGTTAAAACGCTCTTTCCCCGCAGATAGAGGCCAGAACTTACTTCCAAGAAACCTTCGGCAAAATCTGGTTTTTATCGACACGGTGCTGATATTTTGTCGCAAAATTCAGCAGAGAATCGAGCAGGGAATCTGAGAGATAGTGCGGTTGCAAACCCAGGTCTAGCAAATTGGTGTTTTTGGCATTGAAATAATGTTCTTCTTTCTCGACTCTGGGATTTTCGATGTTGTTGATTTCTACTTTTAATCCCATTGCCATGCCTGCTTTTTGCACCAAGGAGGCTAAGTCGCCGACGCTGAATTGTTCGGTGAATTGGTTGAAGACGCGGAATTGTCCGGCTTCGGCGGGGTTGGCTAGAGCCAATTCCACGCACCGCACGGTATCCCGAATGTCTAAGAAGCTGCGGGTTTGTCCGCCACTGCCGTAAACGGTCAAAGGATGACCGATCGCAGCTTGGATGCAAAACCTGTTCAATGCTGTACCGAATACTCCGTCGTAGTCCAAACGGTTGATCAACAGTTCATCCATGCCGGTTTCATCTGTGAGCACGCCGTAGACTACGCCCTGATTTAAGTCGGTGGCTCTTAAACCCCAGATTTTGCAAGCAAAATGGATGTTGTGGGAGTCGTGGACTTTTGACAGGTGGTAGAAACTGCCTGGTTGTTTGGGATAGGGTAGTGTATCCTTGCGACCGTTGTGTTCGATCGTGATGTAGCCTTCTTCAATGTCAATATTCGGCGTGCCGTATTCGCCCATTGTCCCTAATTTCACTAGGTGACAATCGGGGAAGTCTTCGCGGATGGCGTACAGCAGGTTGAGTGTCCCGACGACGTTATTGACTTGGGTGAGGACTGCGTGTTCGCGATCGATCATTGAGAAAGGTGCCGAACGCTGTTCGCCAAAATGGACGATCGCCTCTGGTGCAAATTTTCTCATGCTTTTGCTGAGAAAATCGTAGTTGGTGATGTCACCGACGAACAAGTCGATCGACTTGCCCGTTAAATCTTGCCATCGCTGGAGTCTTTGCTGAATCGGTGCGATGGGAGTGAGGGTGTCGCTGCACAGTTCCAGATCCCAGTGCCGCCTCACGAAGCTGTCGAGGATGCCAACTTCGTAACCTTTGTTAGAAAGGTAGAGTGCGGTTGCCCAACCGCAATAGCCATCGCCACCAATAACCAGGACTTTCATAAATCAACGGTGAATCTTGCTTGCCAATACTGGGTTAATGTACCAGGTATTGGTGCATTCTGAACCTTTAATAAGCGCGTGTTCGCCCAGGAAGGACTCTGTTTTTTTGGATTAACCCGGAATTTCGTCGGCGAAACTGGCCCGGCGGGTGAATTCAAAGGGGCCAGCCTGGGCTCCCCAGACGTGGGCGTCGGTTTCTGGGTCGCGCCCGCGATCGTGGCTAATAAATTTGTCTTGGTCAATCTCGAATTCGCTGTCTAGATAGGTTTTTTTGCCCTTTCTGACCACCATGCAGCCTTTTCCGGGTTCGACAGACCCTTTGAAGCTGTTGCCCGTCCACTGCGTAATAAAGGTGCAGCCGGGAAGTAGAGTCAGTTGTTCTTTTTTGATTTCTTGCAGCCGTTGCGGGTCGCGGGCCGCGCCGTAGAATTGTTCTTCGTTTTCTATGGCATAATTTTCGATGTCGATTCGATCGCCCACTGGGACTAATTTCAAAACTCGGACTCGGTACGGTACGTGCAGTTCAATATCGTAGGCTTGTTCTAGGTACAAGCTGATTCCATCCAGAACTTCGATCGGCAAAGGTCTCATGCAGACGCGGATGTGGGCGAAGAATGGCGGGTTTTCAAAGGCTTGGGCTTGGTTGCTGAAATCGGCGGCCATCCAGCGGGCGAGGGTGACGATATCTGTGGAATGAGACATATCGATTTTCGATTTTAGATTTTAGATTTTGGATTGGGGGAGTAGAAGTTATTTTAGGGGAAAGGGCGCATCAGACGAAATTCTGCGACAATTATTCAGAGTTTGAGTGTTAAAAACCCCCTATGGTCGCCGCGTCATTGCCATCACAGCATCAACAGTAAGCTCGGGTACAATACTTAAAGTTGGTAAAATGTCTGCTCCCGAACAAACTAGGGGTAGGTTATCGCCCTGCCATACCCAAACTTGTTGGCGAGATAAATCTATTAACCATGCTAATTGCGTTCCATTGCTAAGGCAAAGGAGAATCTTATTCTGCAAATCTAAAGTGCTTTGATTTGGCGATCGAATTTCAATCAACCAATCTGGCGCTCCATCAAACGGCCCGTCTTCATCAGGAAGCCGATCGCACGCTACGATCGCGATATCTGGCACTGGTGAATGGGGAGGTACCAAGCAGCGCAATTCTGGGACTGCTTCAAATCTATCGGTACGATCGTTTATATAGTTAACCAAGTTGTTTTGCAGTCGCGAGTGAAACAGAGTTGGCATAGTTTTTTGAACTGCCCGCCCTGCAATCAATTCCCATGCGGGCGAAGACTCAATATTTGGTTGAGCGAGAAACTCTTCTAGTGAATGTGTTGCAATGGAATGAACCATGTTTTTTTACCGGACTTCACTGTGCTTGTCACGCGCAAAACTCTACTGCATTATACTGCAAAATCAATGTCTTTTCTTCTGACAACTCTCGAATCTTTAGTCGAACTCGCCTCATTGGTGCGCCCTCAATCTTCCAAAACCTCAACCAAATCTTCCATCGTCACGTCGAAAGCACGGGCAATTTTGTAGACAGCAGAAAGATCGACTGTGTTTAAAGCATCGCGCTGAACGTAGCTTCTGACAGTGTTGTAATTAACTCCGGATCGATCGGCAACTTGCTTTAGTGTCCAACCCTTTTGCTCAGCTAGTTCTCGAATCCGCAGTCTAACGTATCCCATGTTTTAACTTGACATTGATGCGTATGCAACATATGATATCTATGTACACTGAAAACGATCGCCCTCCTAGCCTCGAAAACTTAAGGGCGATCGCATTCTCTACCAAACCCCGCAAACGCGGGGAAAGATGATTCTATGATACCAACATCAAGGCCCAAATTAAACACTCATCCCTGGTGTATCGTGTGGCAATTACCAAATATGCAGCGATTGGTGGTTGCTCGGTTCCACCGCCGGGGCGATGCGGAGGGATACATACAGATTTTACGGCGGTTGTTGCCGACTACTAAACACGCGATCGTTTTTGATACGACAGGGGCTGAGAAATTGCCACAAGTGCGATCGACTCAATGAGATTGAATGTTTTAATTAATCAGGAGCGATCGAATTTTATAACAAGTGCGATCGCTCCTTCATTAAATCCACTTAACAACGGATAAGCTACAATATTTCAAGAGTATCTGAGAGCTTCGATCCCTATGAATACTCAATTAATGGTAAAACCTTCTTCTTTGATGCCCCAAGGCATCAAAATGGTAGAATTTGGGAATATTTACTTATTCAGATTTACCGACGATCTCCAATCTCGCATGGAAGAACTGCTAGAGAGAAAAAGACTAGATTTGTTAGCTGTCGATGAAATTCCAGAATTAGCTGGCATCATGGAACTCTCCCGAATTTTTACCTTGATTAACGCCCAACTTTCCACTCAAGCTAAATGGTGTCCGATCGCACTCGACAATTTATACGACAACGAGCTAGATATCTCTGCGAATACTGCCACTCTCCCGAATATCTAAGCCCAGAGCGCTTTACCATAGATCATCTCATGCCCAAATCTATCGGCGGATCTGATGACAGTGAAAATTTAGCATTAGCTTGCCGTCGCTCCAACGAACGCCACTACAATTTTACCAACGGAATTGACCAGGAAACTCAGCAAGAATGTTTATTATTTAATCCTCGTCAGCAGCAGTGGTCAGAACATTTTATCTGGACTGCAGATGGTCTAAATATTGTCCCTAAAACTCCCATAGGTCGAGCAACTTGCAATCGGCTTGACCTTAATGATGAACGTTATGATCAAGAGGATTCGATTCGGCGATCGCGCAGGTTTTGGGTAGAAGGTGGTTGGCATCCACCTGCTGAAGATGCTCGTCAATTAGAATAAGCACGATCGTTCAACCCAAAAGTTTTATGAAATCAAGCACTTGCCAGATCGATCTACAGATAAAACTAGAGATTTTTCGCGCAAATACTTCGCCCAAACGATACTGTTACCAGAGGTTTTAAACCTCTGGTAACAGTATCTAAAGTAGCAAATTAGATGAGTTTGACAGCCCGCAGACCAAACATCAGCACTGTCGCCAAGCCAATCATGCCGCCAAAAATCCCAAAATAAGTTATTGCTCCGCTAAGAGTCATTGCAATTTCTCCACAACAATCAATAAAAAGACATTTGACACTCCCCAGCCTTAATGGGTGGGGATTCTTGGTTCACTGATACACCTTAAAACTCTCTATCCTTTCGGCACTACTTAAACCAAAAACCCGGTCAATAGAACTAAGTTTCGAGTCTAATTTAGAGGAGTCCCAGCGGGCTTATCTCCGCAAGCTTTAGAGGATTGCTCCCCTTGTTTCCGTATGCCCTACGGTACAACTTGAATATCAAGTATTTGATTTTGCCCTTTAACGGGTGCTCATTGGCTACCCTAGCTCTGTTTATCGTGGTTATCGCCATCCACTACGCATTACTACTTCCTATCCTGTCAAGTGGGGACACCCCAGATTTATATTGTCTTGTGATAGCGGTTTTTCAGCCTGTGCTATTTCTAGTATGCCATACTAGAGCGACACTATATCGACATTAATCCGTCGAAGTGACGGGGTTTTCAACCCAATTTTCTGATAATCTAAAATCTAATATCTAAATTAGATAAATATGCAATCCATAATTAAAGTTGACTTGGGGCCACAATCTTACAATGTTTGCGTGCGATCGGGCGGTTTAGACCAACTCGGCAGTCTGATGGGCGATCTAAGTTTGGGCAAAAAAGTTCTGCTGGTGTCGAATCAGTCGATTTTTCGGCAGTACGGCGAAAGAGCAACCGCAGCCCTCGAATCAGCCGGTTTGGAAGTCAGTAGCTGCATTTTACCACCGGGAGAACAGTACAAAACTTTAAATTCGGTGCAGAAGATTTACGGTGCGGCTTTGGCAAACCGTTTAGAACGTTCCTCGACAATGGTGGCTTTGGGCGGCGGGGTGGTTGGCGATATGACGGGTTTTGCGGCCGCGACTTGGCTGCGGGGAATTAATGTCGTGCAGGTTCCGACTTCGCTGCTGGCGATGGTTGATGCTTCTATTGGCGGCAAAACGGGGGTAAATCATCCTTTAGGGAAGAATTTAATCGGGGCTTTTCACCAGCCACGTTTGGTTTTGATTGACCCGGATGTACTCAAAACTCTGCCGGCGAGGGAGTTTCGTTCGGCGATGGCGGAAGTCATCAAGTACGGGGTGATTTGGGATGCTGAACTTTTCGGGAAGTTGGAGAATTGCAAGCGTTTGGATCAAATGCGCTATGTGAAGGCGGATTTGTTGGCTGAAATTTTGAGCAGGTCTTGCCAAGCTAAGGCTGAGGTGGTTAGCAAAGATGAGAAGGAATCGGGTTTGCGGGCGATTTTGAATTACGGGCACACCATTGGTCATGCTGTGGAAAGTTTGACCAATTACAAGGTGATCAATCACGGGGAAGGAGTGGCTATCGGCATGGCTGCGTCAAGCCGATTGGCTGTGGAGTTGGGAATGTGGGATGCTGAGTGCGATCGCCGCCAGTCTGCTTTAATTGAAAAAGCGGGTTTACCTGCCAAATTGCCGGCGGGTGTGGATGTTGAGGAAATTTTGCATACTTTGCAACTGGACAAGAAGGTGCAGGATGGCAAGGTGCGGTTTGTGCTGCCGGTGCGCTTGGGTGAGGCTGCTGTGAGCGATCGGGTGGATGGGGATTTGATTATACAAGTTTTGAAGGAAATGCTTTAGATTCTCGTTTTTGGGGGTGTTTAACCGCCGCTGAACGCTGATTCACGCCGATCGCCCAAGATGTTTTTTCTTTCAATCGGCGATCGGCGGTTGAGTTTAGGATTCGCTGGATCGCGAATTAATTTCCTCCAAGATTTTCTCTACTCTGTTAGCAGCTTGAGTTCTACCTTGCTTGATAAATAACTCCTTAGCTTTTTTGAGGCTGGCTACCGCCTCCGCTTGGTTTTCCTTGTCTCCTTGCTGGTACAAACCGACTCCTAAATTGTTTAAAGCATCGGGATATCGATCGTTAATTTTAACGGCTTGTCTCCACTGAACAATTGCCTCGGGCAACTGCCCCTGACTTGCCATCGCCACGCCTAAATCGTTGTGAGCTTTGGCGTGCTTCGGGTTTACTTCAATTGCTTTTTGGAATAGAGCGATCGCATCGCTCATTTTACCTTGGCCCGACAGCATAGTTCCCAACTTGTAATAAGCATCCGCTTCTTTGGGATAGCGAGCGATTAGTTGCCGGTACAAAGCTTCGGCATTGACAGCATTTCCTTGACCGTAAAGGTCGTTGGCAGTTCTCAAACCCACGGTGTAGCCTTTACCTACAACTTGGCACTTTTTCTCGGAGTTGCCTTCCTGCTTGCAAATCCTGAGTTCGTCTCCCTTCATCTCGTAGGACATAACTTCCCGAACAGCAGGGCCTCGGCGCGGGGGCTGCAAGTTCTGCGACTGCAAGTTTTGCGAGAGTTGCAGGGCGATTGTCTCAGCCCCGGCCGGTTCGGCCACTGCGACACTCCAGATTCCTGCACCCACCAAAATGCTTGGGGCAATCCACCTCAAAGGTTTTAACCAGGGAAACTCTCGATCGTTTTTCATGTCTTTTGTCGAAACGTGTTGTTGATATCCTGGGTTTCACTAGGGCCGTAAGAGTCGGAGCCGATGGGGCCCACCCGATGAAATAGTTAGTTATTAACAGTCGAGATATTTTAGCACTGCGGGGCCGAGTTTGAGTTAAATTAGAGTAGAATTTCGATCGATTCTCAGTCAACCTTAGCAGGAAAATAGAAATGGGGCAGTCTATTCTTACCATGCTCTTTGCGCTCATCCTCGGCTACGCTGTTAACTCAAGCGTCAAAATAGTCAGCGGTGGCGACGAAGCTTTAGTGGAACGTTTGGGTCAATACAAGCGCACCCTCAAGCCAGGATTCCACTTTATCAGTCCCCTGGTCGAAAAAGTCGTCTGCGTGGACACAACCCGTGAAAGAGTTTTAGATATTAAACCTCAGTCAGCAATCACGGGAGATAATGTGGCTCTAGAAGTCGATGCCGTGGTGTATTGGCGGGTTGTGACTTTAGAGAAAGCTTATTATGGAATAGATCAAATTGAAAATGCGATCGCCAACTTAGTTTTAACCACGTTTCGCGCTGAAATTGGTCGATTGCCAATGCAAGACATCTTGGGTTCCCGAGATGACATGAATAAAAAGTTACTCAAGAAGTTAGACGAAGCTACTCAACCTTGGGGCGTCAAAGTAATTCGCGTAGAAATTCAAAGCATTACACCTCCGAAAAGGGTGCAAGAAGCTATGGAATTGGAGCGCGCCACTAAGAGCGAGTGGCAAGCAATGGTCAATAAGGCGATCGGCACTAAGGAGTATATGAGGCTCTTAGTTGAAGCTTTAGACTCCCATCCCAATAGCAAGCAAGTTTTGAATTACTTAGTAACAGAAAAATACTTGGATGCTCAACAAAAATTGGGCGAAAGCGACAATGCCAAAATTCTGTTTATGGACCCCAGGAGCATGACGGAAGCTTTGGGCGAGCTGATGGGTTCTATGCCCGATGTGATTCATTCTGAGGGCGGGGAAATGAAAGTTATTGATACTCCCACTTCTCAAGACTGATTTCTGAAGATAGCGTCGGCAACCAGACAAACATCGTGCATTTCTCTGACATCGTGAACTCGCAAGATATCTGCCAAATTTGCGATCGCACCTGTACAAGCCGCCGCTGTCCCCCAAACTCTTTGTTTCGCTTCTGGCTGATTCAAAATGTGACCGATGAAGCTTTTTCGCGATACTCCGACTAAAATCGGACAGTTTAAAACACGGAATTTTCGCAACTCTCGCAGAATTTCTAAGTTTTGACTGTAAGTCTTGGCAAAGCCAATACCAGGGTCGAGAATTATTTGAGATTTGTCAATCCCCGCAGCAACTGCCGCCGCAATTCGACTCTCGAAAAATTCCCCAATTTCCCCGATTAAATCCCGATAATCTGTCAGTTGTTGCATCGTCTGGGGAGTTCCCCGAATGTGCATCAAAATTATTGGCACTTTTAACTGAGCAACCGTTGACAGCATTTCTGAATCAAAAGTAGCTCCCGAAATATCGTTAATTATATCCGCTCCCGCCTCAACCGCAGCTTTTGCAACCTGCGCTCTGGTAGTATCTACCGAAATAGGAACTGAGCCAAAAATATCGGCTTTTTGTCGCAGTATTTGTACTACAGGTATAACGCGATCGATCTCATCTCCTAATGATATTTCCACTGCACCGGGCCGAGTAGATTGACCGCCAATATCAATAATATCAACTCCACATTTTACCATGTTTTCCGCTTGCGCCAAAGCAGATTCTATGGTATTGAAATCTCCGCCGTCACTAAAACTGTCAGGGGTTACGTTCAAAACGCCCATTAAATAAGTGCGTTTTCCCCACTCGAAAACTTTATTTCTAATGGTAATTTTTTCTGGGTTATTTGTCATAAATTATACTTTTTGGCAGGCGGGACAACCGTCTCACAATAATTTCATCTTGAGAGTGTTGGGTTTCGTTCCTCAACCCAACCTACACTATCAACTTTTAATTCAACCAAAACTCAACCAGCTAAAAACAGTATCAACTGTCAATTCTAATTCAATTTTATCAATTATTGGCAACCGAGCTGCACCTTTGTACAGTTCTACTTTTTGTCCTGGAAATACTGCCAAAATACTCTCTTCTTCTGGATCTAGTAACCACCCCAACTCAGTGCCGTTTCGCGAACAGTGGAGTAAGTTACTCAGCACTTTTGTTTGGCTTTGGTTTGGAGACAGAATTTCTATCGACCAGTCAGGATTAATGTCAAAGCGGTTAGCAATTCTACCCGACGGCAAAAAAGGAATTCTTTCCCATCGGAATACTGCTACATCTGGCACGATTGATGCGCTGCCAAAAGTGCAGCGCAACTCGGGAAAAGCATTGGCAATTTTCCGAGTTTTCGCTACTTGATTGATAGTCTTGCAGAGTTCACCTTGAAGTACGCTGTGTTCACCTTGAGGCATCGGCTTCTGAATGATTTCTCCCTCAAGAAATTCTGAGGCCGGTTCAGTTTCAGGAAGTTTGAGGAACTCGTCTAAGGCGGGTTTGGGTTTAACGATCGCAGTCATAGGTTAATTCTCCCGATCCGAGAAACACTGAACGGCACATCACAATTGTAGGCGATCGCTGTTTAATTCCCGCTGCCTTGTTCCAATTACCAATTAACAATTACCAATTAGCAATTAGCAATTACCTAATTACTGATAATTGACAATTCGATCGAAGCTAGCAGCTTCCAAACTCGCACCGCCTACCAGAACCCCGTCAATCTCAGGCATCGCCATAACTTCATCAATATTCTCCGGTTTAACAGAGCCGCCGTACTGAATTGGCACGCCCGGATTAGTCAATTTACTGCGAATCAAACCAATAACTCGGTTAGCTTCCTTAGCTTCGCAAGTATCGCCAGTGCCAATGGCCCAAATAGGCTCGTAAGCAATGACTAACTTATTTTGGTCAACATCAACCAAATCTTTTGCCAACTGAGAAAAAATGTGAGCTTCAGTTTCGCCTGCATCTCGCTGCTGCTTGGTTTCCCCAACGCACAGAATCGGAATTAAATCGTATTTCTGAGCCGCTTTTAGCCGCAAATTCACCGTTTCGTCAGTTTCCCCAAAATATTGGCGTCGCTCGCTGTGGCCGATGATGACATAACGGACACCAAGTTCACTAAGCATTGGCCCGGAAATTTCCCCAGTAAAAGCTCCAGACTCTTGCCAGTGAACGTTCTGAGCACCGAGTCTAATCCGGCTGCCGTGCAAATTTTTCGAGAGGACAGCCAAGGAAGTGAAGGGAACGCAAAGCACGACTTCCCGTTCCTCTGGGGTTTCCGTCAGGCAGGACATGAATCCTTGAAGAAATTCTAGGGATTCAGTCCTAGTTTTGTACATTTTCCAGTTGCCAGCAATAACTATTTTCCGCACGGGTGACTCAGTAGCTCTGTGAACATCAAAATCAGGCAACTTATAGTTTAAAGCTTTAGGGTACATTTCGAGCCCTTATTGCCCAAACTCGATGCGAGCTTGCTCAACTAAGTCAACGGTGACGACTTGGGTTTCGGCTTCGCGCGCCAAGTGTTCTATGCGGACGCGAGCTTGTCCCCGGACAAAGTAGGGAATATTTTTCAGCTTCGCCTTGGCTTCTGGCGTCCATTTTAAATCATCGGAAAATTCGGAATCGGGCATGGCGTTTTGAGCGATCGACTACAAGCCTTCATGGATCTGGCTTTGATGGAAAGCCTGGATGTATTAAATTTACCACGAGTTGCGATCGGCCCACACCTTCTCACTCGGCCTTAAATTTGTTGCCTAAAATAGCCGACGCTTCTTGTAAAAGCTGATTCTGCTCTTCTCGAATTGCCTCCAACCTTGTCAAAATATTAGCAAGTCGTTCTTGAGACTCCAAACTGTTTGATGCAACTCCCCTCAATTGTAAACCTGAATTATTTTTGTATTCGGGATTCTGTGAAACTAATGAGTTTACAGCCACTCCACCGACATTACTTACAGATTTAGAGCCGACACTCAAAACCCCTTGCATAAATTTTCCAGGGCTTTGCAGAACAAATAACCATCCTCCAGCAAAAAATCTACTTAAAGCCTGAAAAAGACCCAATATAATGAATACAAATAGCAGTATCACTGCTAAAAATATCAGCGGATGACTCACCAACCAGAAGACTACAGGGTGAGAGTCAATCCAATCTTTAACAGTACCATTGATAGCATTTTTGATGGCATCTGAAGCGGCATCGCTCATATTTCCCGCCTTGTTAAGGCTATCTTCTAATGAAGCCTTAGCCTTTTCTGTAGCTTGATTTACACTCTCTACAGCTTGGCTAGTGCTTTGATTCAGAGTATTGAGCGCAGAGTTAGTAGTTTGATTAATAGTTTCTTTAGCAGTTGCCGCGGACTGAGAAACAGCATTAACAGCTTTGTTGGTACTTTCACTGACGCGACTAACTGCTTGATTCGCAACTTCCGATATAGAAAGTCTCGCTTTTTCGGTTTTATCCGCTACAGTACCTAAAGCATTGTTCGTAACTTGATTAACAGTATTAACGGCAGAATTTGTAGTTTGAGTAAGAGCTTCTTTTGCCTGAGACGCAGTTTCGTAGAGAGAATATTTAGCTTGTGCTGTTGCTTCTGAAGTAGAATTCACTGCTTTTTCGACTTGCTCAGTCCAAACTTCTTTCGTTTTTTGAAAGCTTTGAGAAAAATCAGGCAGTGCTACTTCCATAGTCAGTGAGCTCCATTAAGTTAATTTACTGTTTCCAGTGATTATAGTATAGCTTCTATTTTTAATAGTGGGACTTTAGCCCAAAATAGAGTGAGAAATAGAGCTAAGATATATAGAGTCAACTTTTGAGGTTAGTGTCTTTCCTGATGGAATCTGATGAGATCAACACTTGGGACATCCATGATCCCATGCTTTGAAAGATAGTGTCAACGCTTTGACGATGTGTTTCCTACTCAAGCCCAAAGACAGGAGTTTAGACACTATTTGGGGCGATTATTGGGAGAAAGCAGAGAAACAACCTATCCGAGAGCGCGCAAAACGCTATAAATGTTTCTTAACAAAGCTTACGCCTTTTTGCAGTCAGAGCTGCCTGGTGCGAACAAACGCTCAACCAAGGGCGAATCTATACGGGATCGTGTGACCATCAGATGTATTCCCCAAAAATAGCTCGGACGATCGCTCGTGGGACGGAGGAATTTGATGCACCCGAAAAAGGCTGAATTAAGTTGAGAAATATAGCATATTATCCCACGAGCGATCGCGGGATAACAGGCGATCGTTCGTCAAAGCTCGCTCGGCGTTGTAAAAACTGTTTAACGCCCCAAAAATAATTACATATTTACAAAAATTAGCGCAAGTTACCAGACTTTATATCCCCAAAAAAAGCGATAAATTTTAAGTAGACTGTGGCTGTTAGTTTAACAAACCCGACACTCCCTATAATTTTGTTGCGGTCGCTTAGCTGGTGTATAATTTATGACATATTGCTCAATTTTTCACTTTCCATCCCAAGCTCAAAATATGCTAGGCTAGAATGTTTCCAAAGCTTGAGATACACCATGACGTATGTATCAATCATTAGAAGAGTCAGCCATTTCAACTAACCCATCTACGGAACCGTCCTCTCTAATTCTGATTGTGGATGACGATGCCTTGATGCGTTTACAACTTCGACTGTATTTACAGAAGGAAAAATACCGAGTGGCCGAAGCTACGGATGGGTTGACAGGGCTAGCAGCTTATGAGGAAGTACATCCAGACTTGATCCTGCTAGATGCAGTGATGCCTACTATGGATGGTTTTGCTTGTTGTCAAAAATTATCTGAAGTGCCTGAGAGCGATCGCCCACCTATTTTGATGATTACTAGCTTAGAAGACAAAGAATCTGTCGATCGAGCGTTTGCAGCGGGAGCGGCTGACTATATCACTAAGCCCATTCACTGGGCTGTTCTGCGACAGAGAGTACGACGGTTGATTCAGCAATTCCATTTGCAACAGCAACAAACCCTACTTTACAAACAGCTAGAAGCCGCCAATCGACAATTAAAATACCTCGCGTCAATTGACGGTTTGACTCAGATTGCCAATCGCCGTCAGTTTGACCAACAGCTAGAGGAGGAGTGGCGACGCATGACGAGGCAGCAAACTCCTTTGTCACTGATTTTGTGTGATATAGATTTGTTCAAGCCTTACAACGATACTTATGGACACCAAGCAGGGGATCTATGTTTAAAGCAAGTTGCGGCAACTCTCAATCGCAGTATTAATCGAGCTGGAGATTTAGTAGCACGTTATGGAGGTGAAGAATTTGTAGTGATTTTATCCGACACCGAGCTTGAGGGAGCCGTCCAAATCGTTAAGCAAATGCAGGATCGCATCCAAGCTTTAGCAATAGTCCATAAGAGTTCTCCGCATCATTGCATTACGCTCAGCTTCGGTATTACCAGTGTGATTCCTACCCAAGAGAGTCGGCCTGAAACTTTAATTGCTGCTGCCGATGCAGCACTTTATCAAGCCAAAGACAAAGGTCGTAATACTTTTTGCACCAAGATTCATACAGTCAATGAATTCACCCGTTAAATCATCAGGGTAAAAACTATGCCTCTCGTCATTTGGAAGGATTGCTTAATAATTGTTATTCCAAAAATTGGCCACCACCATAAACAATTGATTGAGCAACTCAATACCTTAGTGAATGCCATGTTGGCAAACCGTGGCAAGGAAGAAATAAAAGGTATTGTAGATTTTTTAGACTTGTACATAGCACAAAAATTAGAGTTTGAAGAATTTTTTAGGCAAAGATACAAATGCCCGGTTGCATCTAACAATGCAGCGGCGCATACCAAATTTATTAAAGCACTGAGTGAAGTTAAACAAGAGCTGAAAATCAAAGGATCGAGCCTTTCGTTAGTCATTAAGCTTAATGAACAATTGCTATAGCAATCCTAAATCATTTGTAAAAATATGTAGGGGTAGTGCTACCCCTACTCCCCGTGCCTACCCCAACCAAGGCGGGGCAACCACGGGGGGTTTGCCCCTACAAGAATTACACGAATCATTTAGGATTGCTATAGATTGGTTCGTGAACCATATTAAAAAAAGTCGATCGAGAACTCAACTCCTACATGAGTAAGCCTTGATTTTAGTCTTAAAGCCTAAATAAGCGGTTCTGCGACCTTCATGGAAACTGTCAGGGAAATAACGAGAGTGCCTCTACGAAGATTTTTTATCAGAATCAGTTCATATTCAGCAAGTAGCAATTCTAGAAGTTTATGGGAGGGTCGATCTGAGTGCGTGATCAAAGATGGTTTGGCGCGATCGCCCTTCTCACTGCTGCCGGTTTTCTGGGCAACCATTGCAATTTGTCTCTTTTCTTTGGGGTTGATTTCCTCTTTGGCAGTATTCCCATACTAATTATTACTTATTACTTCGGCTGGGGCTGGGGAGGCTTGGCTGGTCTAATTGCAGGCAGCTATACTTATATCCTTTGGCATCATCCATACGCCACGATTATTTTGGTGATGGAGACTCTGTTTGTAGGGTTTCTTTGCAAGAAGTGCAAACAGCCAAATATCCTTTTATTCGATGGGATTTACTGGTTCTTAATTGGAATGCCCCTCGTTTGGGTTTTCTACGGTCAAATGATGCAGATGGATGCGAATCAGGCTATCCTCGTTATGTGCAAACAAGCAGTAAACGGCATTTTCAATGCCTTAGTTGCCAGTTTAATCATTTCCTATGCGCCGATTTATCGGTGGATTAGTGCTTCAAAATATATCGCCCTTTCTTTACAACAAACAATTTTTCATTTGTTGGTAGCTTTTGTATTTATTCCAGGAGTGATACTATTAGTTTTTGATGGTAGGTACTTTGTTAGTCAAATCCAAACCACGGTGCAAACGGAGTTACAAACCAACGCCAAAACTATCACTAGCGCCATATCTAGATGGCATCAGCGACATCTCTTAGCTTTGAATACATTAGCTGAAGAATCGCTCATACCTGAAGCCACCACTGCTGCTAATACAGGGATTCAATCATCCGAACAGCTACAACAACAAATTAGCCTGATCGAGCAGTTGTTGCCAGATTTCGACAAAATTTATGCTGCCGATGAATCGGGAACAATTTTAGCGGCTTCTTCTCCTTTTAATCCAACCCGTCGGCGGTTGCTCGAAGAAAGCAGAGAACATAAATATCTGATTACCCTGGCTCAAGAGCGATCGAGACCTTGGATGACTTCTATCCACAAAGATTTATTAATGGATGAACCTCATGTAGGATTAAATGTTCCCCTGCAAGTTCAAGGTCGTTTTATTGGAGTGATCCACGGTTCATTAGGATTGAGCAAGATAAAATCTCTCTACATTTTCCAGAGAAACAATCAGAAAGTTCGCATTACATTGCTAGATCAAAACAACAAAGTCATTGCGAGTAATCAATCCGACCAAAAGCTTTGGACCAGTCTTGAGGAGTCAAAGAACGGCAGCACTCGCACCTTAGAGGGAACCTTGCAGCAGTGGCTTCCTAGCAATGGCAACAATCCGATGATCCGTTGGAAAAACTCTCTGTATATAGAGGAATTTACAATTAGCTCCGAGCTGGACTGGAGAGTACGCTTAGAAATTCCAGCCGCTCCCTATGTAAAAAAATTACAAAATCGTTACAAGGCTGACTTTAGCATTCTACTCGTCATCACAATGTTGGCATTTTTGTTTGCCACGCTGGTGAGCGAACGACTGGTAAAGCCATTATCCTATTTAGCTATTGCGACTACTGACTTACCCAACAAGCTTTCAGAAGAAACATTTGAATGGAAACATAGCTCTGTTACAGAAATCAATGAGCTTGCTAGAAATTTTCAATTGATGGGAATCGTGCTTAATCAAAAATTTAGGGAGATTAAACACGCCAACGCTACATTAGAACAGCGGGTTCAAGAACGAACACAAACATTATCCAAAATCAATCTCTCCCTGAAAGCTGAAATTAAGAGACGTAAACAAGCCGAAGCTGAACTAAGAACAAGAGAGGCGGCGATACGAGCTTTATATGAAGTCACTGCTACCCAAAATCTCAATTTTGAGCAGCGCATCCAAGCGTTGATTGAGATGGGATGTCAGAATTTTGGGCTAGAAAGTGGCATCTTGGCTCGTGTGCAAGATAATACTTATGAGGTGATGGTGGCGCGATCGCCCGATCGAGTCCTGAAACCAGGTGATGTCTTTGATATTAAGGAAACTTTGTGCTGTGAAGCTTTAGACACAAATGAACCCCTAAACATCGAACATATAGGAATCTCCAAATGGCATTACCATCCTGCCTATCTTGCCCTTGGCATAGAAGCTTATATTGGAACACGAGTGTTAGTTGCAGGCAAAGTCTACAGTACCCTCAGCTTTTCTAGTAAATCTCCCCGTGCAGACAGCTTTAAATCTGCCCATGTGGAATTATTGAAGCTGATGGCTCAATGGATTGGTAGTGAAATTGAACGGCATCAGGCAGAAGTCGCTCTGCAAGCGAGTGAAGAGCGGTGGGAACTCGCCCTACGCGGTAGTAATGATGGGGTATGGGATTGGAACGTCAACACCAATGAAGTATTCTTCTCGGCTCGCTGGAAAGAGATGTTGGGCTACGAGGATCATGAAATTCCCAATCAATTAGAGGAATGGAGCAAGCGAGTTCATCCCGACGATATCGGATGGGTGATGCAAGCAATTCAAGATCACTTTCAGCGCCAAACTCCCTTTTATATTACAGAACATCGAGTGCTTTGCAAGGATGGGAGCTACAAATGGATTTTGGCTCGAGGGCAAGCGCTTTCGGATGAAGCGGGCAGAGTTGTCCGCATGACTGGTTCTCAAAGCGATATTACGAACCGCAAACAGTTAGAGCAGGAAATTCAAGCCAGAGAGCAATTATTGAATGCTTTCTTTAAAGGAGCTTCCCTAGCAGGGGTGGGGCTGTGTATATACGATCGGCAGTTTCGATTTTTACAAATCAATGAGGCACTAGCTGAAATTAATGGCCTCTCTGTGGAGGCTCACTTAGGTAAGACAACCGATGAGATATTGGGGCAATTTGCTCCTGGTGTAAATGCACTGTTACAACAGGTTTTAACGACAGGAAAACCTTCCATAAACTTGGAAATTAGCACAGAAGTAACCAGTCGAACAGGTGCCCAGCGCTACTGGCTCGTTTCTCAGTTTCCCATTTTCAAGGATGCAGAGCATCCTATAGCAGTGGGTTGCATTCTAATTGAAATTAGCGATCGCAAACGAGCCGAAGCGGAACTGCAACAAATGAGTGCGGCGCTAGAAAATGCCGTGGCAGGGATTTCTCGGCTGGACCCTCAAGGACGCTATATCTCTGTCAATGTGACTTATGCTGCCATCTGTGGATATCAGCCCGAGGAAATGCTAGGGATGGAGTGGCAAAGAACCGTTCATCCTGAAGATGTTGAGAAGATGGGGGCTGCTTATGAGCAAATGTTGAGAGACGGCAGAGTCGAAGCCGAAGCTAGGGGAATGCGAAAAAATGGCTCTAGCTTCTATAAACAAGTGGTGATGGTCTCTGCTTATGACGAGCAAAATGTGTTTGTTGGACATCATTGCTTCATGAAGGATATTAGCGATCGCAAGCAGGCAGAAGAAGCACTACAACGACAGTTGCAAAAAGCCCTACTGCTGAAGCAAATTACCCAAGAAATTCGTCAAAGCCTTAATGCTGAGCAGATATTTGCAACGGCTGCTATTCAGATTGGGCAAACTTTTGGGGTGAGTCGCTGCTTAATTAGCACATACCAGGACAATCCACTGCCTCAGTTTCCTGTCGTTGCAGAGTATCTAGCAGTGGGATGTGCCCCCAGCGGGGAGCATGACATTCTGGTGGCCAGTCCTGCTTATACAAAACGGTTGATGGCTCAAGATGAAGCGATCGCCTCCCCGGATGTCTACTGCGAATCATTGCTCACCTGTGCTCATTCAATTTGTACCAGTCTCAAATTGAGATCGACATTAGCAGTGCGAACCTCTTACCAAGGAGAACCGAATGGTGCCATTTGTTTGCACCAGTGCGATCGCTACCGTCATTGGACTACCGATCAAATCGAGTTGCTAGAATCAGTCGCGGCTCAAGTAGGAATTGCCCTAGCTCAAGCCCAATTACTAGAGCAAGAAACTCGACAACGAGAAGAATTAACTCTGAAAAACTTTGCCCTGGAGCAAACTAGACGGGAAGCAGAAGCTGCGAACCGAGCCAAAAGTGAGTTTCTGGCGATGATGAGCCATGAAATTCGCACTCCCATGAATGCGGTTATTGGCATGACGGGACTACTGCTGGATACAGAACTCAAGGCTCAACAGCGAGACTTTATCGAGACGATTCGCAATAGTGGGGATACGCTTCTGAGTATCATCAACGACATCCTGGACTTCTCCAAAATTGAGTCGGGCAAACTGGAGCTAGAAAAGCATCCCTTGAGCTTGAGAGATTGCATAGAAGGTGCGATCGACCAACTTGCAGTTAAAGCAGATGAGAAGGATATTGAGTTGGGCTACTTCATCCAGCCCCAGACTCCTAAGTTGATTTTGGGTGATGTCACCCGTCTGCGTCAGATTCTAGTTAACTTGCTCAACAATGCGATTAAGTTTACTGAAACTGGGGAAGTTACCATTTCCGTAGAAGCCTCTCTAGTTGATTCTGACAAAACAATTTCTGAGCCAGGGAACTTGTCAGAAAGCTTGTATGAAATCCAGTTTGCCATTCAAGACACAGGCATTGGTATTCCAGCCAACCGGCTCGATCGACTGTTCAAGTCTTTTAGTCAAGTAGATGCTTCGACGACTCGGCAGTATGGAGGGACTGGTTTAGGTTTGGCGATTAGTAAGCGACTTAGTGAAACGATGAACGGCACGATCTGGGTTGAAAGCCGAGGCAACATCGGAGGAACCCCTTCACAAAAATGGCAAGCCACTAACCTTAATCGAGTCACAATGGGTTCTACGTTCTACTTCACGATTGTGGCATCCTCTGTGGCTACTGAGTTAGCGGAACCGATGGAAATGGTACCAGAACTATCTGGCAAGCGTTTATTAATCGTGGATGACCAGCCCACTAACCGACAAATTCTGACGTTGCAAGCAGAGACTTGGGGGATGCAGAGTCTAGCTGCCCAATCGGCTGTCGAAGCGCTCAACTGGCTTGAGAGTGGAGAAACCTTTGATGTGGCTATTTTAGATATGCAAATGCCACAAATCGACGGTCTCACACTCGCCTCAGCCATCCACCAGCATCCTAAGTGCCACCGTTTACCCCTCGTGTTGCTGACTTCAATGGGCTACCCAGAAGCGAGTTCTTCAGCGCTTTCCACCCACTTTGCCGCTTTTTTAAGCAAACCTATCAAACAATCCCAGCTCTATCAAATACTGATCCATGTGCTACAAGCTCAACCGAAAAAAGTTCAACAACAACTTCCTATATCTGTTCAGGATGATATGAAACTGGCCCAGAGACTCCCACTGCGAATTCTTTTAGCAGAAGATCATCTGGTAAATCAGAAGGTGGCACTGCTGCTGTTAGAGCGTTTGGGATACCGGGCCGATGTTGCGGCCAATGGATTGGAAGTTTTGGAAGCCCTGAATCGCCAGCCTTATGATGTCGTGCTGATGGATGTACAAATGCCAGAGATGGATGGACTAGAAGCCACCCGTCGTATTTGCCAGGAGTGGCCGGCTCATACTCGTCCCAGGATTATTGCCATGACGGCGAATGCCATGCAGGGCGATCGCCAGGTTTGTCTTGATGCTGGCATGAATGACTATATCAGTAAACCAATTCGAGTAGAGGTTCTTCACCAAGCGCTGAGTCAGTGTCCACCCAGCCCGGAACCGCAGCAGGAGGCCCAAAAGGAGGAATCAGATAGCAACAAGCCAGAAATTGAGATGCCAGCGGTTAACCTCACAGAACTGCAAGCCTTCTGTAGCAGCATCGATCAAGATTCAAGCCAGATTTTGAGCTTGCTGGCGAATTGCTACTTTGAGGAATCTCTAAAGTTGCTACAAGCTATGAAATTAGCGATCGCTCAAGCGGATACTCAAACCCTAAAGCGAGTGGCTCATACCCTCAAAGGCAGTAGTGCAAATCTAAGCGCAGCTCCTCTCGCCGAGCTTTGTAGCAGGTTAGAAGTTATGAGTACCTCTGGTGAACTAGATCAAGCCTCAACCCTATTGGCTGAAATCGAGGATGAGTACGATCGTGTCAAGAATACTCTCCAACAAGAACTACAAAAGAGGGAAACTAATCTATGAAAGTCAATTAAATAGGCATCTTTTTGTACCAGGACTTAGGCAACTGTCATCCGCGATGCCGCAACCGGGCTATGCGATCGCATACGCACGATCGAGCCTGATTCCAAATCTATTAGCATCGGAATTATTCATATATCTCTTCTCTGCATCTGCGTGAATCTGCGTTAATCCCTTGTCATCTGCGCTTGCTGAAATTATCTTTTTTTTACCGCAGATGAGGGCAGATAAACACAGATTAACGCAGATGAATTATATCAATTCCGGCTGCACCCTGCGTGATAGTTGACTATGGACTGTTGGCTGGATTTTACAACAATAATGGCTAATGACTAATGACTAATGACTGCTGTCGAAGCGGAATCTCGATCGCAAACTCAGTACCTTTCCCCAATTCCGAATTGCATTGTAAAACACCGCCGTGTTTCTCTACCACAATTTGGTAACTAATTGACAGTCCCAATCCAGTACCTTTTCCCACTGCCTTAGTCGTGAAAAAAGGGTCAAATATGCGTTGTCTCATAGATTCCGAAATTCCCGTACCGTTATCAGAAATCCGAATCAGCGCGCTAGGAATAGTACCATTAAGTTGACCGACAGCAGTCGAGATTTTAATTTGAGGAGCTACAGATTGACCAGCGCGCAACTTGTGCGATTCCAAAGCATCGATCGCATTCCCAATTACATTCATGAATACCTGATTCAACTGTCCAGCATAACACTCAACTCGAGGCAAAATGCCGTATTCTTTCACTAGCACAATGTTTGCACTGTCCGCATTAGATTTCAGCCTGTGCTGTAAAATTAACAGCGTGCTGTCAATGCCCTCGTGAATATCAACCGCCTTCATTTGACTTTCGTCAAGACGAGAGAAATTCCTTAAAGACAGAACTATTTGACGGATGCGATCGGCTCCCACCTTCATTGACAATAGCAATTTTGGCAAATCTTCTAGCAGAAATTCCAAGTCAATATCTTCACTCAATTTGTCTATTTCAGGACTATAATCTGGATATTGCTGCTGGTAAAGTTCCAGCAAGCTCAGTAAGCTAGCAGTATATTCACTAGCGTGATTGAGATTGCCGTAAATAAAATTAACCGGATTGTTAATTTCGTGAGCAATCCCGGCTACCAGTTGCCCCAAACCAGACATTTTTTCAGTTTGAATCAATTGAGCTTGAGTCTGCTGCAAATCCTTTAAACTTTGAGCGATTTGTTCTGCTTGGCGTCGGGTTTGAGCGAGCAAATCGGCTTGTTGGATAGCTACGCCTAACTGATTGGCAATCTGAGCTAAAAAGTTAACTTCTGAACTTTCCCAACAGCGGGGCCCAGAATGTTGATATGCTGTCAATAAACCCCAAAGTTCTTGTCCTACAAAAATCGGCGCGATCGCATAAGCCTTCACCTGAAATTGCTCTAAAATACCGACATTACACTCGGAGTGACAAGCTTGATAGATATCGTCAACGGTTATAGTTTCATTATTCAGATACTTGCCGCCTTGGTTTGACTGCAAATAAGTATCTTGCCAAGCCGTATTGATACCTTCCCCTACCCATTTCATCCAGCCATTTTTTACAAACTCGGCAATATATTGACCGCTAAAATCAGGATTTAAGCGATAAACCGCTATTCTATCGACTTGCATAAACTGACAAATTTCTTGAGTAGCCGTCTTAAAAATCGCGTTGATATCGAGAGATTCTCGAATCTTAGCCACCACTTCAAACAGTATCCGCTGTTGCTCGGATGCCCACTGCAAATCAACTGATTGCTGCCGCGTTTTAGCCAACAAATCTGCTTGTTCTAATCCTACACTCAACTGAATTCCAACTTGCGTAGCAAACTGAATTTCCGAAGTGTTCCAATGGCGCAAACCGCTGCACTGGTGCACGCACAGCAAACCCCAAAGTTCGCTGCCATTCATCAGCGGCATAATCACCTGAGCTCTAATTTGAAATTGAGCTAAAAGAGCAACATGGCAGTCTGAAAGTCCAGCATTTTCGATATCTTGTAGCACTTGTATCTGTCCCTGACTATATTTCTTGGCATATTTTTCGCTAAAAAAATGATCGCGAACTTTTACATTCATTGCCGAACAAAAACCAGGCAAAACATCTTCGGTAATAAATTCGCCCTCATTAAAATTTAAACTAGGATCGAAGCGATAAATGCCAACTCTATCGGCCTTTAATACCCGTCGCAATTCTGTAGTTGTAGTACGAAAAATTGTATTTAAATCGAGAGATTGTCGAATCTTAGCAACTACCTCAAACAGTATTCGCTCCTGCTCTGCTACCCGCTGCAACTCAACTGCTTGCTGCTGAGTTTGAGCGAGCAAATCTGCTTGTTCTATGGCGATACTGAGCTGAGCGGAAATTTGGGTAGCAAACTTAATTTCGGAAGATTCCCAGTTGCGGGGAGCCGAACATTGGTGTACGCACAGCAACCCCCAAAGGTCGTTGCCTTTCATAATCGGTGCAACTAAAGTAGCTTTGATCTGAAATTGCTCCAAGACTTTGTGAAAGCAATCTTGCAGTCCGGCCTGTCTGATGTCAGACATGGCGTGAACTCGCCCCTGAGAATAGAGATTGGCGTAGTTTTCTCCAAAGCAGCGATCGTGCACTTTGACTGCCATTGCTGACACAAAATCTGGCAAAACATCTTCGGCAACGAATTCGCCGTCCTTAAATTCTGATGCGGAATCGAAGCGGTAAACTGCCACTCGATCGGCATTTAAAGCCCGTCGCACTTCCTGGGACATCGTGCTAAAAATTTTGTTCAAGTCGAGGGATTTCCGCATTTTAGCCACCACTTCAAACAGCACTTGCTGCTGTTGGGTCAACTGCTGTAGTTGAGCGGTGCGCTTTTGAACTTGATTTTCTAAGTTTGTGTTAAGTTCCTCTATTTGTTGATCGAGTTGGTAGTGGTTAATAGCATTAGAAAAGTGCGTGCCCAAAATTTGGAGCAATTCAATTTCTTCACCCTTCCATTCGCGAATTTGGGCAGTTTTTGATTCTTTCCACGCTTCAAAAGATATCCGAGATTGGGCGAGCCGCGCGTCGCTATCAAACTGTCTAGCCCAGAGAGTTTCGGTGTCAAATTCTTCTCGAAAAATGGTCAAGTAACCGAATATTTGCTGGCGGGCTCTGAGCGGTACGATTAAAATGCTGCGAATTTTGGTCGATCGAAATGCAGGTTGCAGGCTTCTCAAACTGCTAATTTGGTACAAGTCGGGAATTGCCCAAACCTGTTGCTGGCCGGATTTAAAATATTCGTGCCAGACGCTGTATTGCTCAACCTGCGGGTATTTTGCCGAAATTGGCATCTTCGGCCCTGAGCCGCAAGTGTAGACTGTGAGTTCGCCAGTGGAGTTATCCGAATAGGGAACTAGATTCGTAACCGGGCTGCTGTCGGAAATGAATGGCGTGGCGAAAATGCACAGCCTGCCGCCGGCTGCATCTAGTGCTGCTACCGATTCTGCCAAAGCTGTTTGGAGTTCAATCGCTGGCTGGGAGTTAAGGGCTGCGGCCACGCGGTTGACGGCAGCTTCCCGTTGAGCTTTCGCCATCGCTCGGGCGAGGAGGGTTGATTGGGTTATGGCGACGCCAAGCTGATCTGCCACCATCTGAACGCCTTGGAGTTCGTTTTCTGCCACACTCCGGGACTCGGAGTGGTGAGATACCAACAACCCCCAGAATTCTTCGCCGTGAAAAATTGGTACTACTAAGCAAGCCTTGACGCCCAGCGCAGTCAAGTATTCAGCGTGGCAGGGGTCAACTGCACGAAAGTACATTTCGTCGGGCAGCAGTTGGCCGGAAACCGCCTCGCGGCGCGGACTTTGGCCTAGCTGCCCGGAATCTATATCGACGATCGATCGCACCTGTAGTTGGGCGAACAGTTCGCGGGCGTGAGGGGGAATATCGTCTGCTGGAAAATGCAAACCCAATAGGGAGGGCAAGCGGTTGCCGTTAATTGATTCGGCAATCACTTCACCGCTACCGTCGCTATGAAATTTGTAGATTTTTACTCTGTCTGTTCCCAAGAAGGATTGAACTTCGGCTGCTGTTGCGCTGAGAATTTCGGGTAGTTCTAGAGAGTGGCGAATGCGGTTGGCGATGCGTTCGAGCAAATTTGCTCGATCGAACCTCACCTTGACATTTTCGATCTTTAATGAGTCCATTATTAATCTTTTGCTTTCCTAGCAATAATAGTAAGCGGCCCAAAAGTTTTGTGCCTGTTAAAAAATTCGGCAAGCACAGCCATTTAATAAAATATAAATATCCTGATGGCGATCGTCGATTAGTTTTGCACCTGTAGCGATCTGCCCTAAAATTGCAACTTTTCAGTGCAACTTTCCATTTGTGTGGGATTAAAACTTTGGTACTTTAAATATAAACTTTGTAGAGCCTGCGTTGCAAGCTCTATACCCCAAAAGATTAAAATTGTCAAGTTTCAAGACTTGTAGAGTTATTCACCGCCAGCGATGAAGGTGGCACCGAAATATCTCAGTTCTGGATGCAAAAGCTCGCTGAGGAAGGAGCTGACGGAAAGAAACAGCATTGAATTCCACAGGTTAACTCAGAAACCGGGTTTGTAGGTCTAGGATTGTATCTGCAGCTAGCGGGTTCGGAGAACAGTCGATCGACAATCCGCAGCTTTTTGAGATATTTTTAGATCAAAAAAAAGCTCCTGCCGTTAAGCAGGAGCCTTTTTCAACTAGACAATCAAATCAGAAATAAATTCGATCGATTAGTCTAAGTCTGGCATAGCCAGCACTGGTTCATTTTCGCGATCGATACCCTTCTCAAAGCCAGCGACAGCCGCGCGAGCGCGACCAGCGTGCCACAAGTGACCCACCAAGAAGAAGAAACCCATCACAAAGTGGAAACAGGACAGCCAAGAACGAGGAGAAGTGAAGTTAAACGAGTTAACTTCAGTCGCCACACCGCCCACAGAGTTCAAAGAACCCAAAGGAGCGTGAGTCATGTACTCAGCCGCGCGGCGAGCTTGCCAAGGCTGAATGTCATTCTTGATTTTGTTCAAGTCCAAACCGTTAGTACCGCGCAAGGGTTCCAACCAAGGGCCTTGGAAATCCCAGAAACGCATCGTTTCACCGCCGAAAATGATTTCGCCAGTAGGAGAGCGCATCAGGTATTTACCCAGACCGGTGGGGCCTTGTGCAGAACCGACGTTAGCACCCAAGCGTTGGTCGCGGATCAGGAAGGTCAAAGCTTGCGCTTGAGAAGCTTCCGGGCCCGTCGGGCCGTAGAATTCGCTGGGGTAAGCAGTGTTGTTGAACCAGACAAAGCAGCAAGCGATGAAGCCCATCAGGGACAAAGCACCCAAGCTGTAAGACAGGTAAGCTTCGCCAGACCAGATTAAGGCACGGCGAGCCCAGCCGAAAGGCTTGGTCAAAATGTGCCAAACACCGCCAGCGATACAAATCAGGCCCAGCCAGATGTGACCGCCGATGATGTCTTCCATGTTGTTGACGCTGACAATCCAGCCTTCGCCACCAAAAGGAGAGCGAACCAAGTAGCCAAAAATCACAGCCGGGTTCAGAGTGGGGTTCGTGATAATACGCACGTCCCCGCCGCCTGGAGCCCAAGTGTCATAGACACCGCCGAAGAACATAGCCTTAGCAACCAGCAGCAAGCAACCGCCACCCAACAAAATTAGGTGATAGCCGATGATGTTGGTCATCTGGTTCTTATCTTTCCAGTCGTACCCGAAGAAAGAAGAGTATTCTTCGAGAACTTCCGGGCCGCGAACGGCGTGATAAATGCCGCCCAAACCGAGAACAGCAGATGAAATCAAGTGAAGAACGCCGACTACGAAGAACGGGAAGATATCAGTGACTTCACCGCCGGGGCCTACGCCCCAACCCAAAGTAGCGACGTGGGGCATCAAAATTAAGCCCTGTTCGTACATGGGCTTTTCTGGGATAAAGTGAGCGACTTCAAACAAAGTCATTGCACCGGCCCAGAACACGATCAAGCCAGCGTGAGCGACGTGGGCGCCCAGCAGTTTGCCGGAGAGATTGATCAAACGAGCGTTGCCAGACCACCAAGCGAACCCGGAGGATTCTTGGTCGCGACCGCTTGCGTAGGAATTAGAGAGCGTTACCACCCGGTAGAACCTCCAACGATTTTAGATTTTGGATTTTGGGTTTTTTGTTCCCTAGTAGGGCACGGGAGTACCGCGCCTGCGCCAGGGAGTAGGGATTTGGATTTCAGATTAATTTAAAAAAACTAAATTAATCTGAAATCCAAATCCTGATTTTTTTAAAGTGCGTTACCGCGAGGCAGAACTTCTTCAGGGAAGATGAAGTTTTCGTGGGGTTGGTCTGTCGGAGCCATCCAAGCACGAATGCCTTCGTTAAGCAGAATGTTCTTAGTGTAGAACGTTTCAAACTCAGGATCTTCAGCAGCGCGTAATTCTTGTGATACGAAGTCATAGGCCCGCAGGTTTAATGCTAAACCGACAATGCCAATGGAACTCATCCACAAGCCTGTGACAGGTACGAACAGCATGAAGAAGTGCAACCAGCGTTTGTTGGAGAAGGCAATTCCGAAGATTTGCGACCAAAAACGGTTGGCTGTAACCATCGAGTAGGTTTCTTCTGACTGAGTTGGGTTGAAGGCGCGGAAGGTGTTTGAGCCTTCGCCGTCTTCAAACAAGGTGTTTTCTACGGTTGCACCGTGGATGGCGCACAACAGCGCACCGCCCAAGATGCCTGCAACGCCCATCATGTGGAAGGGGTTGAGCGTCCAGTTGTGGAAGCCTTGCAGGAATAACAAAAAGCGGAAAATTGCTGCGACGCCAAAACTGGGGGCGAAGAACCAGCCTGATTGACCCAAGGGGTAAAGCAGGAACACCGAAACAAACACGGCGATGGGGCCGGTGAATGCTAGGGCGTTGTAGGGACGGATGCCTACCAAGCGGGCGATTTCAATCTGACGCAGGCAGAAGCCGATCAGTGCGAAGGCGCCGTGGAGGGCGACAAATGTCCACAGTCCACCGAGTTGGAACCAGCGGGTGAAGTCCCACTGTGCTTCGGGGCCCCAGAGGAACAGCAGGGAGTGTCCGAGGCTGTTGGCTGGGGTGGAGACTGCTACGGTGAGGAAGTTGGCTCCTTCGAGGTAGGAGCTTGCCAAACCGTGGGTGTACCAAGATGTGACGAAGGTGGTGCCTGTTAACCAGCCACCGATGGCTAGGTAGGCGCAGGGGAATAGCAGGATGCCAGACCAGCCTACGAAGACGAAGCGATCGCGTTTGAGCCAGTCGTCGAGGACATCAAAGATGCCTCTTTCGGTCTGGGCGCGTCCGACTGCGATTGTCATAGTTATAAAATCCTCTTGCTTGTTAAAAGACCAAGGTTTCTAATTAAAGTTAACATAACTATATATTAGAAGTTCATAAATTTCAACTAGAACAGCAGGGTTCCCCCACTAGAGGCGTACTCGATGAAAGGGTGGTTGAGAGGAATGCCATCTTGGTTGACGATGCTCAGCAACAATCCAACTGACCCTTCGTCGCCAAGCGGCGAGGTGGCGGTGGTTGAGCAGACGAACAAACACTCTGCGCTTGCACTCAAATCCTTCACAGGGTAAGATTATCCTCTTATCTGTTGAAGAAGTTGTGAGCCAAGTAATTACCGCAAAACTCAAATTAAACCTGACTGCCGAGCAAAAAATCTCGGTAGCTCAGGTTTCTTTGGCCTATCGGGATGCGCTGAACTACGCATCCCAAGTGGCATTTGATAACGGTAAATCTGGCAACGGAGCTAAACTACAAAAGTTGGTCTACTCGGAGCTACGGGCATTATTTGGGCTTGGTTCCCAGATGGCGTGTAACGTGCCAAGACAAGTTGCTGCGACTTTTAAGACGCTGTGGACTAAAGCCAAGCAGAATAGCGAGGCGCTTAAAGCTGGGTATACCAAGCGGCGGTACAAGGGACTCGATCGAGCTCCCAAATACACCTCGCGGACTTGTACGCTTAATTACCAGCGCGACTACTCCTTTAAAAAGGATCGACGGGTCAGTATTAACACCCTGGGTGGTCGAATTGTTGTTCCGTTTGATGGCTACAACAAGCACATCGATCTGATGCGAGCGTCCAAGAAGATCGGTGCTGCTAAAATTGTCTACCAGAAATCCTCGAAGACTTACTATCTAATGGTGAGCTTGGAGGTGGAAACGCCTACTCTCGACCCACTGAACATCACTAGAATTTCTGGTATAGATGTGGGAATGAGATACCTCGCAGTCGAAACAGACTTAGCTAATAAGTCGAGTTTCTATTCGGGCAAGGCGGCTAGACATCGAGCCAACCGTTATCAAAAAGCCAGACAATCTCTACAGCGAAAAGACACCCGTTCGGCGAAGCGAAGATTAATCGCTTTGTCGGGACGGGAGAGACGGTTTATCGCTGATGTGAACCACCAGATTGCGAGTAAAATCGCCAAGCCTAACAGCCTGATTGGACTAGAATATCTGACCGGAATACGCGATCGAACTAAATCTAAATCGGGCAGACGGGCAAGCAAGAAACAACGGAAAGCTAACAGGAACGTGGCTCAATGGTCGTTTGCCGAATTGCATGGCTATATCGATTACAAGGCTGTGCTGGTTGGCTCGTTAGCTACTAAAGTTCCAGCACATTACACCTCGCAAAGTTGCCCTAAATGTGGGCATACCTCAAAGGCTAATCGACCGAACAAGGGGCTGATTTTCCGCTGTGAATGCTGTGGGCATCAACTTCATGCAGATCTGGTTGGGGCGCGAAATATCGCACTTAGAACGTTGCTCGTCCGGCAAGCCTGGATGAGTACCGGGGTCTTGTCAGCACTCCCTCATGTATCGAGCGGTGAAGCCAAAGCTGAAATCCTTTCGAGGTTTTCGGAATTGAGGTGGAGTTCAGATACAAGCCCCCATCATAGCGGTACTCCGCTTGATGGCGGTAGTTGACCATAATTAGCAGGAGTTGATACACAATCCCCACCCGCCCGATCGCGATCTCGTCCGCGAAGGGTGACGCTCGGTGGGCTAATTGAATTAAGATTTGGCTTTAAGGCTGTTTAATTTTATGACTGCAAAAACAATGACCTCGATCGATCCTGTCCTGCGCTACCCGGTTTTGGGCTCCCGCCGCTTCAGCAATTACTGGTGGGCGACGGTGGTCAGCATTGGAGGGACTGGTTTCCTGCTGTCGGGCATTTCCAGCTACTTGCACGTTAACCTGCTGCCTTTTGCTGACCCGACTCAGCTCATTTTCATCCCCCAAGGCATTGCGATGGGTTTCTACGGTGTCTGTGGCGTGCTGTTGGCGCTCTACCTGTGGCTGACTATTCTCTGGGATGTCGGTGGCGGCTACAACGAGTTCGATCGACAAACTGGTAACATTCGGATCTTTCGCTGGGGTTTTCCGGGCAAAAACCGCAAGGTTGATTTTAATTGCAAGACATCGGAGGTGCAATCTGTGCGCGTGGACATTAAAGAAGGTCTCAATCCCCGCCGCAGTATTTATCTTAAGCTCAAAGACCGCCGTCAGTTTCCCCTGACTCGAGTCGGACAGCCGATTGCTTTGTCTGAAGTGGAAAATCAAGCGGCCGAATTGGCTCGGTTTTTGCAAGTTCCCCTAGAAGGACTTTAGGGATTTGCGATTGGCGATTTGAGATTTGAGATTGGTAATGTCTGGTAGGGTGTGCCGGGCCGCGCACCTTACCTACCTGGTAAGTGAAAAACGTCAATCTGCGAGTCAGCCCCGTTACCAATTTTTGAATCTATCAATTAACCATACTTGCGAAAGTTTTTGATTGCAAACCGTAGAATAAGGTTTTCAAGGCTCCAAAGCAAGTTCGCTATCCAAGGAAAATCGCTGGTTTTAGACTACGAACTAAAAACAGTCCGGACTATTGAATTAAAATCTTTAGTTGCAAAGTCCGTAATTGACTCAACGTGAAAATACAAATGCAAATGCAAATCAAAATTCAGCGGTGGTTGTTCTCACTTTTAATAATTGGCGCGTTGTTTGTCGGAGGATGCGGTAGTTCCCCTGTCGCAAACTCGACTCCGACATCGAATCCGGTGTCGGGTGAAAGTATTTCTTTGTCTCCGTCTCCGTCTCCTTCTCCTGCTGCTGTAGCGGCGAGTTCGCAATTTAGCAATTTGCCACGCTTGGACGGAAAAGCAACGGTGGTGATGACGGTTAAAGGTGCTCCAATTACGATCGAACTCGACGGCACAAATGCGCCAATTACTGCGGGCAATTTTGTCGATTTGGTTCAGAAAGGTGTCTACGACGGGCTGGTTTTTCACCGAGTCGTGCGGGAACCTCAGCCTTTTGTAGTTCAGGGTGGCGACCCCCAGGGTAAAGACCCTAAATTCCCTACGGCGCGACTGGGAACTGGCGGTTTTATTGACCCGAAAACTACTGTAGAACGCAGGATTCCTCTGGAAATTAAAGCTCAAGGTGCTGCCAATCCGACTTACAGCGCGACGCTACAAGAAGCTGGGGTTAAGGAGAAACCCGTGTTGATGCACAGTCGCGGGGCTGTGGCTATGGCTCGATCGCAGAGTCCTGATTCGGCTTCTTCTCAGTTTTACTTTACTTTGACGGATGTACCGTTTTTGGACGGTAGCTATGCAGTTTTTGGGTACGTGAAGCAAGGGATGGATGTTGTTGATAAGATTGAAGCGGGCGATCGCATTGATAAGGCTACTGTTACTCAAGGTTTGGAAAATTTTAAGCCTGTTAGCTGAAGGTAGTCAACCAATTTTGGATTTTGGATTTTAGATTTTGGATTTTAGATTTTTGATTATCCCCACGGGATCGATCCGATGGCTTGTAAATTCGGGATTTGAGATAAGGGAATTGGATTTTAGATTTTAGATTATCCCTTTTTAATCCAAAATCTAAAATCGTCTGGCCTGATTCTTCTTTTAATCCAAAATCTAAAATCTAAAATCGGCTTAGCTATGGATGTTGTTGTTACTGGAATTGGTCTTGTTTCGGCTTTAGGCACTCTGGAAACAAGCTGGAAAAGACTGCTGTATGGAGAATCGGGAATCGCTCGGCATCAACCTTTTTTAGAACTTGAACGGCGACCTTTGGCTTTAATTGGCACAAAACCGACCGATTTAATAACTTTAATTCGGCAGGTTTTAGCAGATGCTTTGCAAGATGCTAATTTGACTTTGCCTTTGCCTGATTGCGGAATTGTTATTGGCTCTAGCCGCGGGTTTCAGGCAAATTTGGAACAGTTGGCGAGGGAAGGAAGTTCGGCAACGGATTCTGTAACGGATGTAACGGATGTCAGGAAGAAGGAAGAGGGAAGAAGGAAGAAGGAAGAAGGAAGAGGGGAGAAGGAAGAGGAAAGAGAATTCTCAATGCCCAATTCCCAATTCCCCATGCCCAATTCCCAATTCCCAATTCCCAATTCTCAATTTGTGAATTTTTTGCCTCACATGGGGGCGATCGCAGGGGCGAGGGCAATTGGCTCAACGGGGCCGGTGCTGGCGCCGATGGCTGCTTGTGCGACGGGCATACAGTCGATCGCCCGTGCTGTTGATTTAATCCGCACTGGTGAGTGTCAGCGGGCGATCGCAGGTGCTGTGGAAGCGCCTATCACACCGCTGACTCTGGCTGGATTTAGCCGGATGGGTGCTTTGGCAAACAATGGGTGCTATCCCTTTGATGAAAATCGGGAAGGCTTTGTGATCGGTGAAGGCGGGGCTTTATTTGTATTAGAATCGGCCGAGTTGGCAAGGCGTCGTGGTGCTAAAATTTACGGTCGAGTTTCCGGTTTTGGCTTGACAAATGATGCTTGCCATGCTAATGCGCCGGAGCTGGGGGGGAAAAGTGCGATCGCGGCGGTAAATCAATGTTTGAAACGCAGCAATTTAGCGGCGATTGATATAGATTTTATTCATGCTCACGGTACTGCAACTGAGTTAAATGACCGACACGAAGCACTGTTAATTGAGAAGTTATTTCACCCAGGAGTTGCTGTTAGTTCGACTAAGGGGGCGACGGGTCATACTTTGGGAGCTTCGGGAGCTTTGGGCGTGGCTTTTTGTTTGATGAGTATTAAATATCAGATGTTGCCGCCTTGCGTGGGAATGAAAAAACCGGGGTTTGAATTAGATTTTGTTCGCTGTGCGCGATCGGCTATTGTCAGAAATGCGGTTTGTTTAAGTTTTGGCTTTGGCGGGCAGAATGCTGCGATCGTTTTATCGGGCGATCGTTAATTTTTGTAAACTCGGTCGATCGGCATTTAAATTACACGATCTCTCTACAGTTAAAATCTTCTGAGGTGGCCGGAGAACCCCCCCACATCGAATTTAAATCTCAAAAATAGTACAATTTATGTATTTTAGTCAATTAACTGAGAATTTTGGTGAGATTGCTGGTGCTGCTATGCTAGTCTGGCTCTCCATCCCGACGCTAATCCTTGCGTCAAAGCCTCGGAGGCTAGAAAAGAGAGCCAGATTAAAGCAGTATTGTATTTTAGTGAACAAACCTGACGGTCAACTGAGTACAGTTAGACCGCAGGCTTCTTTTTCCTTTTTTTCAAAGGCTTTTTATAGTGAGGTAGTTCCACCCCCACTTGCTAATATAGTATCAGAGTATTTCCCGATCATCAATGGGTATAAAAGAAATAATTGTCGGTTTCCGTACCTACACCCGACGCTTCTTTCCATCACGCTCGGTAATTTATTCGGGGTACTTCGCGCAGCGCTCAAATTAATCCCCTCTAAATATACCGAGGGACTTCCCGGCTGGTAGTTAAATTAAGTCTCAGGTATTTTCACATGGATCTGGCCTCTCATCGATTTATGTCTTATTTTGAACCAGAGCAAGCTGCTCACCTTTGCCAAATAGCTGTTTTGGAGAGTTTTGCTGAGGAAACGCTGGTTTTTGAAGAAGGAGAAACAGCGGATTTTTTATATCTAGTTTTAGAAGGTAAAGTCGAGTTTAGCAAGCGGATTGAAAATCATAAATATCAAACTGTTGCTGTCGCTAACCCAGACGATTATTTTGGCGAACTCGGAGTTTTAGACGGAGAGCCTCGCAGTGCTAGAGCTGTGGCAGTTACCGGCTCGACTTTGGCCAAAATAGACCGTGAAAAACTAATAACAACTCTCCAGTTTGCTAAAGGCAGTTCGGTATTGCAAATGTTTAGTTTCATTACTAAAAATTTACGGGATACCACGGATCAATATGTTAGCCAGTTGGTACACAAACAAAAAATGGTATTGGTAGGAGAAATGGTGAGTACAATTATTCACGATTTCAAAAGTCCTTTTACCGGAATTAAACTCTCTAGTGAAGTGCTCAAAGAAATGCACCCGGATGACGAAACTCAGGAGTGGTGCGAACTTATTCAATTGCAGGTTCAGCGAATGTTGGGGATGGCTGAAGAAGTGTTAGAATTTTCGCGCGGCAATTCTGTATTAAATAAAAAACCAGTTAATCTAATTCAGACGTTGCAGCAGTTTCAAAAGTTGAACAGAGTTTATTTTGAAGCAGCAAAAGTAGATTTGGTAGTACGGGTGACAGAAGTGATAGTGGAAGCGGACGAGAATAAGATTTTGCGCGTTTTACAAAATTTAGTTGGGAATGCTGTTGAGGCTTTTGGCGGAAGAGGGGGGCGGGTGGAGATTGCGGTGACACAAACTGAGGAGTGGGCAGAAATTAGCATTTACGATAACGGCCCGGGCATTCCGCAGGCAATTAAGGAAAAGTTATTTGAACCGTTTGTGACTTATGGTAAACGGACTGGTACTGGGTTGGGAACGGCAATTGTTAAGTCGATGGTTGAGGCTCACAAAGGGCAAATTACTTATGAGTCGGAGGACGGAAAAGGCACAACTTTTTACATCCGCTTGCCGAAAACTATGGATTTAGCAGATCAAATTTAAGTAGGTAGAAAGATATATACTTAGGACTTTCTCACTAAGCTTCAGAGACTTGGTTGATGAGTAGATATCTTGTTATCAAACAATATTTTTCTAATAAACCGGGTTTAAGAGCCTAAGTCCTAATACGGTGTAGCGACTTGCAGGATCTAGTAGAATTGAATTAACGAAATGCTAAAAATCTGATGCCAGTTACTATTCAAACCTTACCCACAGAAGTTATCAATTTAATTGCCGCCGGCGAAGTGATTGACTCGATCGCCTCCGCGGTACGAGAATTAGTTGAAAATTCTCTGGATGCTGGCGCAACTCGCATCGTTGTTTCTGTCTGGCCCGAACAGTGGCGGGTGCAAGTTGCAGACAATGGTACAGGAATGGATCTGGAAAATTTGCAGCAGGCGGCTTCGCCTCACAGTACGAGCAAAATTACCACTGAAGCTGACCTTTACAAAATTGATACTTTGGGATTTCGTGGGGAAGCTTTGCACAGTTTAGCTCAATTGGGCTGTTTGGAGGTTTTGAGCCGATCGAATGATTTGGGATTGGGGGATTTTTCGGAAAATCGAGAGTCGGCGCAAACCCCCGCCAAATCTTCCTTTAACAAGGGGGGAGTTGAAAATGCTCGATCGGGCTGGCGGGTGGTTTACAATAACGCGGGCGTTGCTGTAGAGGTGGAAACAGCCGCGATCGCTCCTGGTACGGTGGTGACTGTTGATAATTTGTTTGGCAATTGGCCTGTGCGCCGCAGTTTTTTGTCGCCGGCACAGCAAATGCGATCGATCCAATTAACTCTTCAGCAAATTGCTATTTGTCACCCGCACGTTAATTGGCAGTTGCGTCAAGGAAATACGCCTTGTTTGCACGTAACTCCTGGTAGCACAGCGGAACAACTTTTACCTCAATTTGTGCGCGGTGTGCGATCGAGCGATTTGCAGTATTTAAAGTTAGATTTGCCGGCGAGTCCTCAAAATCAGAAAGCAGCAAATTTCTTGCTAGAAACTCAACTTGTGGGCGCTACAGTTAAACCTAATTACCAATTCCCAGTTGCTACTTCTCAATTCCAAATGCCTAATTCCCAGTTTTTAGAATTAGTAATTGGTTTGCCCGATCGCTGTCACCGCAGGCGGCCGGATTGGGTGAAAGTTGGGGTAAATCGGCGAGTTGTGCGATCGCCCGAATTAGAGCAAACTATTCTCAGCGCCTTTGCCCGCACTTGTCCGCGCGATCGCTATCCCGTGTGTTTTGTCCACCTGCAAATCTCCTCTTCGGAAATCGACTGGAACCGCCACCCGGCTAAGGTTGAAATTTATCTGCATGATCCAAGCTTTTGGCAAGCGCAAGTTAGCGCGGCAATTTCTCGTGCTTTACATTTGAACGATGAAGTTTTGCAGCCTGCCCCAATTCCCGATAGAGTGGGAAAATTGCTGAAGGCATCGGAAGAAAAAAGTGCTTACAGTGTCGGAATTCCGGCGAGGCAGAATGATGAAGGTGGCGAACAGGAAAAAGCTCATAAAATAGGATTGATGGAATTGAGGGCGATCGCTCAAGTTCACAATACTTACATTGTTGCCGAACATTCCAGCGGAATGTGGTTGGTGGAACAACACATCGCTCACGAGCGCGTTTTGTACGAGCAATTGTGCGCGGCTTGGCAGCTAAAATGTCTAGAAAAACCAGTAATTCTCAGTCAGTTATCGGCGCTGCAAATAGAGAATTTATCCCGATTGGGTTTGGAAGTAGAAAGTTTTGGCGAACAGCTATGGGCTGCCCGCGAAGTTCCTGAATTGTTAGCCGATCGAGATGACTGTGCGGATGCGCTTTTTGAACTCAGTAAAGTCGCAGATTTACAAGCGGCTCAAGTTGCGACTGCTTGCCGTAGTGCTATGCGAAACGGTACTCCTTTGAGTCTTTCCCAAATGCAAAATTTGTTGGATGAATGGCAGCAAACTCGCAATCCGCGCACTTGTCCTCACGGCCGCCCTATCTATTTTGCTTTGGAAGAATCGACTCTGGCTCGGATTTTTCGCCGCAGTTGGGTGATTGGTAAAAGTCACGGGATTTGAAGGTTAAAAGTTAAGCTGTAAGGTGCGCGTTACATACAGGACTGTTTTTTTTGAACCGCAGAGGGCGCAGAGAACGCAGAGAGGAAGAGAAGAGAGATGTTTTTAATATTTTTTTGGGCAATTGGATATTCGTATAAAATGTCAATTAAAATCAAATAAATCATAAATATGGATTTTCCGATCGCCCGACAACTATTTTATCGAGAAATAAATCAGCCTGATGGCTCGATCGACCTGGCGAAAGCTGCTCTTTATATGGCTTTGGAAGAATACCCAAATTTAGAGCCAGAGGAGTATCTCAACGCTCTTGACACGATCGCAGATGAAGTGCGCGATCGCCTGCCGGCACAGAATTATCCACTGCGGATTATTCAAACTATTAACGCCTATTTATACGGGGAGTTGCTGTTTGCGGGCAATGATGTTGATTATTACGACCCGCGCAATAGCTTTTTGAATGAAGTGCTCGATCGGCGTACTGGTATTCCGATCTCTTTATCTTTGGTTTATTTGGAGGTTGCTAAGCGGATTGATTTTCCGATGGTGGGAATTGGGATGCCGGGACATTTTTTAATTAGACCGGATTTTGAAGATGCTGGCATTTTTGTTGATGCGTTTAACGGCGGCGAAATCTTATTTCCTGAAGATTGTCAAGCCCGACTTTCTCAAATTTATGGGCAACCTATGGAGTTGCAGACGACTTTTCTCGCCCCGGTAAGTCGCCGACATTTGTTGGGACGAATGCTGGGAAATCTGAAGGCGATTTACTTGCAACAGGGAGATGCTGTGAGGGTACTATTGGCGATTGAACGGATTTTGCTGCTGTTTCCCGATGCGCTGGGGGAACGGCGCGATCGCGGAATTCTCTATTATCAACTGGGACGCTTGGTAGAAGCGCGCCACGATTTGGAATTATACCTGAGAAATGCTCCGAATGCTCCTGATGCTGCTAGAATTCGCCAATTGGTCGATCGGCTCGATCGGGATCTTTGAAGTTAGGAATGAGAATTAAATAACTTCCACTCTTGAAAGTGGGATGGGCCTAAGAGCCCGTCGTTTTTGGACGGGCTCTTAGGCCCATCCCACAATAACAATTAAAATTGTAAGTTATTTAATTCGCGATCCTTAAATTCGCTATATGTCGCACAGCACACTATAAGACATAAAAGTGACACTCAATAAACTGCTGCCTGACGACCAAATTTCGCTTTTATCATTTTTGCCATGGGATCTAAAATTTGGCAAAGAATTAACTATAACATATTAATTGTAAATTAAAACCTATCTTTTGATAGGTTGAATTTGCTTGACTTGACTGTAATATCATAGGTCATTTACGCAAATCCCGATTCGACTTTCCCGACTGATATCCGCACAGATATCCGCACAGAAGAGCGATCTAAAAAGTATTTTGACCTAAAGAGGCACAAACTCATGAACTTTCAGTTTCAACAAGGTTATCTCAACGGAATGCAATCGCTGTCAGTCCATTTAACCAAAAGAATGTCAAAGTCTTTATCATTAGGTTTGGCACTTTTGCTGGGAACAAGTGCAGTATTCCTAAGCAGCGGCAAAGCCTTTGCATTAGATAATGTTACCGTAAAATACGGTGCTGTTGACGTAACACTACCGATGAGCGACTTGCAAAGCTTTGTACAAACTGGCAAGGCTTCCTCTCAACTGCAAAGCGTTCTGAGTCTGGCGAAACAAACTCCCGAGTCGGTGCGCGAAATATTAACGCGAGAAGTGCCTTTAGATTCCCAATTAGTAGCGCGGCTAGCAAGCACTTATTTTGGGGAAATAGTTTTCAAACAATTGGGGGAGGTTGCTTATGCGCCGACTGCTCGGCTTCAAAGCGTGCCCGCACTGCGCGATGCTTTAGTCGCAGCTTCCAAAGATGGCAAAATATCGCTGATTGAAGTAATGCAAAATTACAGCCCTGCGGCTTTAGAAGTTGACGGCAATCAAGCGATGGCTATCTACGAACGAGTGATTAAAGATGTGCAAGATTTGCAAGCTTTGTATCAAAATTCCCCGGCTTTGCAAAATACGGCTAACCAAGCCGTGAATTCGGCGAGAGAAATGATGTGTCAGCCCAATCCAGCGGGAAGTGCGAAGTAAATAACTGAAGTTGGAGGGAAGGGGGAGTCGGGAATTGGAAATTGGGAATGGGTGCTTTTTTTCGTATTAGCTGTAGCTTTCAGCTATTAGCAATTACTCATCATCCATTCCCAATTCTTCGGCTACGCGAGGGTAAAAGTTCCCAATTACCCATTATTCATTACCCCTTACCCATTCTTTGAGATAGTTGCTCGGCTACCCGCTTTAGTCGGCGGAGTTGGTCTTTCATATCTTTTTCTGTCCAAGGGGCTGCAAAACGATTGAAACCAAATCTAATTAAACGATTGGGAATTTGAAATTCAAAGCGGTTAATCAAGAGAGTACCTTGGATTTGCGGCTGGCATTCCCAACGATCGCATCCTTTGAAAAATCCGTCAAACCCCCAAACAATTAAACCTGGTTGTCGCTCCAACACAACACTCTCTAAAGAGGGTTGCAAAACAGGAATTTTTATGATAAATAAGCTACGACTTCCTACGGTAGTATCCCATTCGCCCTGGGGATCGCAGCGTAGCAGGGGATTGAGCCACTTGTGCATTAAAGTGCGATCGACTATACATTGCTCCACCAGAGTAGCAGCAGCGCGAATTTCAATGGATTGCTCGAAAACTTGACGAATTGACATGAGAACCTGCAACAAGGAGGGTATTACAAAACTTTGCTTACTTGATAGTCCTTTATTTACTTGTAACGTCAATTTTTCCAGAAATTAAAAGATTGACACACTCATAAATACAGTGTATCATCTTGAATTAAAGTATATATACCGATTATGCAGTTAGTCGAAAGGCACATCATTAAACCAAATCATAGGTTTTATCGAGAAGCCGATAGACTGTCTTGGCTGTGCAAAAATCTTTACAATAAGGCTAATTACATCTACCGTCAAAAGTTTTTCGCTAGCCAAGAAAGAAACGCTCTGGCTGTTGATTGCGCCCTCAAAACAAGTCATGATTGCAAAGCACTGCCCGCAAAATTAGCACAAAGCACGATCGGCTTAGTCCTCAAAGCATGGACTAGCTATTATCTGGCGCTGCGAAACTATCAGGAAGACCCAACTAAATTTCAAGCAGCACCGCAAATCCCTCATTATAAAGGTTCAAGAGAGCGAAAAAGAGAGGATGGGGGCTATGTAGTTGTATTTAATTGTCAAGCTGTCAGCAAAAAAGCCTTAAAAAAAGGATATGCTCGTCCCTGTGGGACTAATATTTGGTTGCCCTCAAGAGTCACCTCCAGTCTGGAAATCCGGATTGTTCCCAAAGTATGTTGTTATGGGGGCCAGGTGCTCTATGAAAAGTTAGAACAGCCTTTACAAGTAAATCAGAAAGTAGGTGCCATAGATTTAGGATTAAACAATCTGGCAACATTAACCTACAATGTTCCTGGGTTAGTACCGACAATCTACGACGGAGGGGCTGTTAAGTCAACAAACCAATACTGCAATCAAGTTTCATCGGCATTGAAATCATTGCTGCCCGCAGCGCAAAAAAACAGTGAAAAACTTGCCAAATTGTGGCACAAGCGTAACTGTAAAGTGGATTACTGCCTCCATACGCCGAGTTCCGCAATTATTAAAGAACTCGTTAATTATCAAATGGGCTTGCTGGCTATAGGCTGGAACGATGATTTTAAAGATGGGATTAATACGGGTTTGGTTAATAATCAAAATTTTCCCTGTATTCCCCATCGCCGATTCGTGCAAATGTTGCAGTACAAAGGACAACTTGCGGGAATTCAAGTTGGGTTAGTTGAGGAGAGTTACACCTCCAAATGTTCAGCTTTGGATTTGGAACCAATTCAACAACATTCCGACTACATTGGCAGTAGGGTAAAAAGAGGATTGTTCAGAACCCAAACTGGACGATTCATAAATGCCGATGTAAACGGTTCTTTGAATATTGCCCCAAAAGCAGTCGGAGATGGGTTGATCCCAAATTCGATAGAGGGTTTTGTAGTTAACCCAGTACGATTAAAAGTGTACAAACATTAAATTTAGGCGATGTCTAGATTTTTTGGAACTATTATTAAAGTTTCGTCTTCTCCTTGTCAAATCTGACGTTAACCTGAGAAAAAAATGAATGAAACTTGGCAAGAAATAACTAGACCCATATCGGGCCCAATAGCGGCGTTGTCCGATGGCTTACGCCCCGCTACGCTACGCCTTTTGGCCCAGGCCCAGCCCGCAAATCCCCTGACAGATGCGGAACGCGGAATTAACAATTTCCTTCAGGGCTCAAACATTGAAAATCTCCTCTGGGCAGTCGGTATCCTGCTCATTGGCTTGATAGTATCAGCCCTCGTCTCATCTGTAGTGGGGGGATTGCTCAAGAAAACTACGATCGACAACCGACTGGCTACTTGGATTACCGGCCGCCCGGAAGGATCTGGAGCCCCGCAAGTGGAAAAATGGATTTCTGCAGCGGTTTTCTGGATCATTTTTGTCTTTTTCCTAATTGCCTTTTTCAACCGGCTGAATCTAACGGCTGTCTCCCAACCCCTCAACACTTTTCTCAATCAAATTACCGGTTTCTTGCCGAAGTTAGCCGGGGCGCTAATTTGGTTGGGGATTGCTTGGGTGTTGGCGACTGTAGCCAAAATGGCCGTATCGCGGGCAATGCGGGCTTTTAACGTGGACGAGCGCTTGAATCAGGAGGTAGGCGCTACGCCCAGCGAGCGCCCTTTGCTGCTGAGCGATACTCTGGCGAATGCGCTGTACTGGTTCATTTTTCTGCTGTTTTTGCCGCTGATTCTCGACTCACTGGAAATGCAGCAGGCTCTGCTGCCGGTTAATAATTTACTCAACCAAATTCTGGCGGCAATTCCGAAAATTCTGGAAGCTGTGGTGATTGGGTTTGTGGGCTGGCTGCTGGCTATGGTGGTGCGGCGGATTGTCACGAATCTGTTGGCTGCTGCTGGGGCGGACGGTTTGGGCACTCGGTTTGGAATTTCGCGGACTTCGGGCGGACAATCGCTGTCGTGGATTGTCGGTACGATCGTCTATGTTTTGATTTTGATTCCAACGGCGATCGCAGCTCTGAACGCTTTGGACATTCAGGCGATTTCGCAGCCGGCAATCGCGATGCTCAACACGATTCTGGGCGCGCTTCCCAACATTTTTACAGCAGCGCTAATTCTGGGGGTTGCTTACTTTTTGGGGCGCTGGATCAGCGATTTGGTGACTAATATCCTGACGGGAATTGGCTTCAACAATATCTTTTCTTGGTTGGGAGTGCAGCAGCCGAAACAGCGACTGCGGCTACCGCCAAGTTCGATCGATCCGGAGGCAACGTTTCTTCAAGAACCGGAACTTCCGGCCCGCACCCCTTCTGAGTTTGTCGGCATCGTGGTGCAGGTGGGCATCATGCTGTTTGCTGTGGTGGCGGCTACCGATGTGCTGCGGATTCCAGCACTGACTGCGATTGTTAGCGGTATTGTCCTGGTTGCAGGTAGGGTGCTAGCCGGTTTGGTGGTATTTGCGATCGGCTTGTATTTGGCGAATCTGGCGTTTAGTTTGATTGCCAGTTCTGGAACTCGCCAAGCGCGGCTTTTGGGCCAAGCGGCTCGGGTTGCGATTATTGCCTTTGTTTCGGCCTTGGCCCTGCAACAGATGGGCATTGGCAGCGATATTGTGAATTTGGCTTTCGGGCTGCTGCTTGGGGCGATCGCCGTTGGCATTGCTCTAGCTTTTGGTTTGGGCGGGCGCGAGATTGCGGCCGACCAAATTCGCGAATTATTAGCGTCGTTTAAACAAGATAAGACGCCACGTTTGTAATGCTATAAAATGGCGTTTGTCAAGTACAAACGCCATTTTTTTATGCTTAATTTCATTAGACCCATCCCACAAGAGTTATTTTTTCTTGTGGGATGGGCATCTTGCCCGTCCGATCAATTTATCAAAAGGACTTTTGCAAAAGGTCTATTGTGAGGGTCGCGAAGCAATCGAAAAGCCTTTGAATTTGAGGATATAGCTATAGACTTTTCGGAAGCAGAGATTGATTTTTGTTTCTGGGCCCATGCCCCTAATTGAGAATGTTAAGAGCTGCGTCGTCGGCCCTAAAACAACAAAACCTCCTCAGAGAGAAGGTTTTATCACAATCGGAGCGGCGGGATTTGAACCCACGACCCCTACTACCCCAAAGTAGTGCGCTACCAAGCTGCGCTACGCCCCGACAGCTTTAATAGCTTAGCATAGAATTCCCGAAAAAGTCAAAAAACTTTTAAAACTTTTGCAGCCTGCACCAAAGTCGGAACCGCAGCCGCCGGCCAAAAACCCTCGCACCTTCGGCCAGCATTCAAGATCAACTGCACGCTGTAAGCTTCGGGATAGCCTTCCACCTGCACCCACAGCAAGTCGCTTTCGGCTTCTATGGCGATTTTTTCCTCGTCCATTAACTCAGACGCCATGTGACTCATTGTGCCGGCTAATTGTCCCAACAATCGGCAAAAATCGTTCAACTCAGCCTCCGTGAGTTCGATCGCCCAACCGTCGCCAGCCACCAAACCCTTAAACTCCTGGGCCTCTGGGTTCCATCCCAAACGCCACCCAACACCCGTTTTAATTACACGTTCCACCATTGAGGGATTTTAGATTTTAGATTTTGGATTTTAGATTAGTAGGGCTTACCCATAAATACGAAACGGAAGAAACCGGGTTTTTTAGCTGTGTTAAAGGGTCAACAGCAATATTTCCTTGACATACTCCCCTGCCTAAAGGCGAGGGGATTCTAAGCTCAAACAGCAATTGCAGGCATAGCCTGTCTAACATCACCTAACTTAACGGTTGATGCCCCAACCGCACAAATAATTTTAGCTGCATTCTCGTCTCTATCATTCACCTTTTGACAGGACGGACAGCGCCATTCACGAACTGACAGATCCAACTCTTTCAGAACGTGTCCACAATGGGAACAAGTCTTACTAGATGGATACCAACGATCAATGAAAACTACTTGTTTTCCTTTCTTCTTGGCAACCCATTCGAGAATTTGGAGAAATTCGCTGAATGCAAGGTCTGAGATTTTACGCCCCCAAAGTCGTTGCATTCCTTTTAGATTCAACGTCTCAAAGCACAGCACGTCGAACTTATCAGTTAGTTCGTGAGCCAATTTCCAGAACCAATCAGAGCGACGATTCACTACGGCTTCATGTTTGCGAACTAGATTAAGTCTTGCTCTTTCTCGGTTCGCTGAGCCTTTCCGTTTTTGGGAATGCTGACGATTTGCTTTCTTAATAGCGCTGAGGGACTGTTTCAGAAATTGCGGTGATTCGATTTTTGTTCCATCTGAGCAGGTGAGAAACGTTTTTAAGCCGAAATCAAAGCCAGCGATTTTACTCGTCTCGACTTTGGTTTCAGGCTCTCCAACGCTGTCAACGACCACAACCATGAACAACTCTCCTAATGTCGTGCGTTTAATGGTTAACGTCTTAACCTTCCCTTCTATCTCTCTGGAATTCCAATACTGATAAACGCGATTCCCAATCTTAATTCGATTGCCGCCTAAGAATTTGTAGCCAGCTTGCTTGAGAGTGAACGATTTGTATCTGCGAACTTTCTTGAATCCGGGAGGTCTAACTCCTTTCTTGTGATGCTTAAAAAACAGTTGGTAGGCAATCGAGATGCGTTGGCAGATATCCTGCACCGCTTGAGAGCCGACCCTTTGCCAGAACGCTTTACGCTTTCTGTGTTTGGCAATATGCGATTGAAGTTTTGCACAATTCAAATGCTTTCCCCACATCCGGTAGTACCGTTTATGGAGTGAAATGCAATGGTTATAAATCACCCCCGCAGCATTGATACTTCGCTTGAGGTGTTTATTCCGCTTGCTTTGATATAGCTTGAACTTCAATGTTTTCATGCTAACTATGATAACATAATAGGTAGCAATTGGGTAGCCAAATGGTCAGAGAAAGATTAAGTATTCGCATTGCCGTGAGTCGGCTAGAGAAGTTGCGGAGAATTGCCAAACAGAAAGAAAAAACAATGACCCAACTTGTAGAGGACTGGATTGATAAGCTTAAAGAGGAAAAGCCGTCCTAAAAGGACGGGGCTTTAGACCCAATTTTTCGGTAAAAAACCCGATTTCTGTATTCCTGAGTATTAGGGTGCCAGCAACTTCGCATCTCCCGGCTGCGGCTGCGGTATCTCCGGCGAATTCGATCGCCCTTGTGGTTTTTCCCCCGCAGGTGTGCGCCCACGCCCGGAATTCTCCGTAAAAACATCAACCAAAGCTTGAACCAAAGCATCCCGCTGTGCTCTATTTAACTTTTGAATAGCAGCACGATCCTGTTCCATTGGATTTGAGCGCAAAAGGTCTTTTCCCGGATAAACACTTTCCACCAAATAATCTGGAGTCGCCCCCAAATAGTCAGCTAAACTCAACTTCCAATCAAAGCGGTAATTGGGCGGCCGTCCTTTGACAAATACGTGATATCGAATGAACCGCCCGACTAAAGTATTGGTAGGATCGACTTTTCCAGTTTCCTTAGAAATGTAGTTATTTTCGATCGGCAAATCCGGCAATTTTTCATACACCAATTTCCACGCATCTTGCACCCTCACTTGCGGCGGCGCAGATTGTTGAGCCACCCGCTGCACTGATACAGACTCAGAACTCCGCAGCAGCGAAGGTTCCAAAGCCGACATACTCAGTTCCCCGGATTCCAATACCCAACTCAAAAGCGTGAAAATCGCTACACTCAAAGTAACCAAGAGAAAACTTAAGCCCTGCTTTAATCTATTCACGGTTTTGACAATAATTTCAAAAATAGAATAATTTCATAAACTTACCCCCAAGCAGATGTCCTAGTTTCTAATTTTAGGATTTACGATCCTCAACCCGGTTTATTAGAAACATCAGAGTTTTTTTAACAAGGGAACTAGGAATCAACCGGGTTTCTCCTCCCGCGCACCCAAGTCTAGTTTAAGAAAGTTTTGAGTGTGGAGTTTAAAAAAATTACTCGCAATTCACCACTCAAAACTCAAAACTCCCCAACTCTAGATGTCTCCGATAATTTCCGGCTGAGTCAGTTCATCCGACATCTCAAATATCGCCCGCATTACAGGTTTCATTTGATGGTCGTCCATATTGTCAAAATCTTCATAGCGACGGCGTTTTGCGCGGTTCGCCACCTGCACCGTAATCCGATAGCGGTTGGATGCACCGTTAATCAACTCTTCCGCCCGACGGGTTAGCTGAGTTGAATCGAAAGTTGGACGCTTAACCATGAGACTCCCTACTTTATGTAATGTTACATTCTAGTCTAGTATGTCAAGATTCATAATTTATTAACTGAGTATCATTACTTATGCAGGTAGCAACAGCCTATTCCTTTGGTCACTTGCATCGGGGAAATTCTCATCCCCTCAAATTGGTTGCTTTCGGTGACAGCTTAATCTACGGTTTCGGCGACGGTGTAGGTGGGGGTTGGGTGGAAAGATTGCGGCGCCAGTGGATGTTACCGGAGAGTGCAGGACACGTTTTATACAATTTGGGCGTTCGGGGCGATCGCACCTATCAAGTCTCCCAGCGGCTCGAAAACGAGTTTCGCCACCGTGGCGAACTGAGAAACCGTTTCCCGGATGCGATTATTCTTTCGGTAGGCCTCAACGATTCGGCGAGAGTGCAGTCGCCTACCGGGCGCAGCTACACTGAGTTTGAACATTTTAAAACTGTTTTGGATCATTTGTTAAACCTGTCCCAACAACTTTGTCCGGTGATATTTGTCGGGATGGTGCCGGTGGATGAAAGTAAAATGCCTTTTCAAGATTGTTTGTATTACAGTCATGCTGACCAATATCGGTATAAAGAAGCAACGAAATTAGCTTGTGAGTTGCGGGGAATTCCCTATTTAGATATTTTTGATAAATGGATAAATCGGGGCAGTGATTGGTGGCGATCGCGCCTGATTGCAGATGGGCTGCATCCCAATGTAGGTGGATATCAATCTTTATTTGAAGATGTGACAAGTTGGGAACCGATCGCAAGTATTAGTCATTAGTTAGTTGTCAGTAGTCGGTAGTCATTAGATAGTAGTCATTAGTTATTAGTTATTAGTCATTAATCTAGTCGAGTGAGGGCGGGCACTCTTGGCACCGCCCCTACATATAAAGGCTCTGCATCCAGAACTCTATAATTTCAAGGTAGATAAGGGAGATAAGCAACATAAGGATTTTAAGGAATTTAAGCATTTTAAAATTACCCAATCACCATAAAAATATTTATTTTAAAAGACCGTATCTTCCCCGCACCATAAGTAAAATTCTTCAATAATGATTACATAACCGAGGGAAAGAGCAAGTTGGGCAGAATCAATCAGCCTATCAAAAGCTTAGTTCTCCTCAATAAAAAGCTTGTGTAAATTGGAGAATTTAAAAATGTCTGTATTACATCGCATTAAATCTGGTACATCTGTTTTATTAACACTGGGAACAGTTGCCGGAACCGCAGCGCCGATGCTAACTGCCGCGCCTGCTTTTGCTCAGACAGCTTTTTCGGATGTTAATAATAACTACTGGGCAAAAGACTTTATTCAAGATTTGTCAGAAAGAGGAATTATCAAAGGATTTCCCGATGGCAGTTTTCGCCCGGATGCACCGGTAACGCGGGCTGAATTTGCGGCAATGATCCGTTCGGTGAAAAAGGCAAAAACCCGCGGTGCTGTGCGGTTTGCCGATGTTCCCTCCAATTTTTGGGCAAGCGGGGCGATCGCCGAAGCTTACGAAATGGGATGGATGTCTGGCTATCCCGGCAATGTTTTCAGGCCAACACAGCAGATTCCTCGCGTTCAAGTTGTAGTCGCTTTAAATAACGGCATGGGCTATGAGCCTACGTGCGATTTTCAAGATGTTCTCAGCTACTATAATGATGCGGGTGAGATTCAAAGTTATGCTGTCAAAAGCGTTGCTGCGGCTACTGAAAAACAGTTAGTTGTCAGCTATCCCAATCCTAAATCTCTCAAACCTAACAAGTCAGCAACGCGAGCTGAAGTAGCTGCTTTTATCTATCAAACATTAGTGAGTACCAATCAAGCAAGACCAATTAATTCTCCTTACATTGCTAAGATTGATGTTAGCGAGTCGGTTGCTGTGCAAATTCCCAGGGGGGTAACTATCCCCATCGAGTACACAAAAGGCAAGATTTTGCTCGCCCCTAATGACAAGTCTCCGATTACGCTGACTGTAGCTGCGGATATCACGGGCAATAACGGCCAAGTGTTGATACCCGAAGGCTCGAAAATTAGCGGCGAATTGCGATCGACTGCATCGGGCGTTCAGTTTGTGGCTCAAGAATTAAGTATACTCAACGGGAGCAGAGTGCCTCTCAATGCCACTTCGCAAGTGATTACTAGGAAAGAAACTGTTACCAAGGGCGTTAATGTTGGCAATCTGGTTAAGAATACGGCGTTGGGTGCAGCAGCAGCGGCGGCGATCGCAGGTGTTACGGGCGATCGGGCGATCGCGACTGAAGAGGTGCTCGGCGGTGCGGGAATCGGGACTTTGATCGGGGTATTTTTGGGTAGAGATAAAGTCGATTTGTATGCTGTTAATCCTGACACCGATTTAGATTTGCTGTTGAATTCCGATTTGGTAGTTGGTACTGCCAGCACAGGCATTTGTAGCGCTCGATAGAGCCGATACTTGGAAATTTCCTCAAACCCCTCGCCTTGCAGGAGAGGGGTTTTAATGTGTGTATTTTACATTGCTACACGTGCATCTAATCAAATAATTAGCCAGGGATTTTCTTTAAGTGTGAATTCCTACGGACATCCCAAACTTTCGCGAGTAGAAACTCCCGTCACGGGATTGACACCATCTGCTTTCTCGCACAAGAGAGTCACTTGATAAGCGTCGATAATCGCGTCACTAAAATCAGCGCCGGAAATGGCAGCATCAAAAAACCGAGTTCGAGTCATAATTGCCTCGGTAAAATTAGCATTCATCAAATTCGCGCCGTCGAATGTAACTCTATCTGCCAAAGCGCCGGAGAGGTTGGCACCTGACAAGTTGGCATTCAGCAAAACTCCCTTAGTCAAAATCGCATTAGTTAAATCAGCACCTTGAAAATTGGTTCCCCGCATTTCCGCAGCGACAAATGTTCCCCCCGCTAAATCAGAGTTGGAAAAATCGCGATCGGACAAATTAATATTTGTGTAATTAATATTTGTTTTCGGCAGGGCAAATGCCGGAGTAGCACTCAGCAGCACCCACCCAACAGCCAACACTAAACTTACAAACAGGCTCAGGAATATTCGGAAAACACTTTTCATGATGATGGGAATGGGGAATTGGGCATAGTTGACTGTTGACTGTTGACTGTTAACTGTTGACTGTTAACTGTTAACTGTTGACTGTTGACTGTTGACTAATGACTAATGACTAATTAAAATCGTTTTACCCAATCTTCGCCAACGCGAAGGGTCAAGTCAGAATTAATTTCACCCGTAGAAGATGCTTCAAGTTTACCGCCGCCTAACTCTTTTTGCAGTAGATTCGCTGCCTCTAAATCGCCTTGCTGAACAATAATTTGACTTTGACGCTGCTTCTGGGGCGCATCCTGCACTACAGATACATTAAAAAAGCCCTTTTTTGTGAGAAATTCAGCAATGTTTTTTGCAGTTGTCGGTTTGCTAGAAGCGTTTTGGACAGATATTTTGAGGTTTTTGGGCAACAGGGAGTCGCTGGAATTGCGAATTCGTCCTTGTTCAAAATCCGGCACGCCCAGGTTCAAGTATTGTGTCATAATGCGATCGCGCCCGATCGCATCTACAATCCAATAACTCCTCAAATCCCCTGTTTCTGAACTAGAACTTCCCGGCAACATGACCATTTTAAAATTATCTCGCTCCAATTGCAAACCGAAATTTGCCAGCGTCAATATTTCCTCATAATTTAGGTTTGTATCCACATATTTTTGCATCAATCGAACAATTTGTGGCAAGCGCACCAATGCTGATGGACTTGCGAGGCGGTCCCGAATAGCTTGAATTAAAGATTGCTGCCGCTGAATGCGGCCAATATCTCCTAAACCGTCGTTGCGAAATCGAGCAAATTGTTCTGCTTGTTCTCCGTTGAGAGTTTGCCATCCCTGGCCTAAGTTTATTTTTAACTTTTGGGCAGTATCTGTATAGGACATCGCGCGAGGTACAAATACCTCAACTCCGCCCAACAAATCGACTAATTCCCGAAACGCATTGCTGCTGACTCGCACGTATCTTTCAATTTTCGTATTGTTCAGCATACTGCTAACTAATTGCGTCGCCAAAGCTGCTCCTCCCGTAGCATTAGCTTCGCTAATTTTGCTGAATCTAATTCCGGGAACTTCGACTTTAGTATCTCGTGGAACTGAAAGTAAACTAATAGATTTATCTCTAGGTTCGAGGTGAAATAAGAGTATCGTATCGCTGCGGCCGTTAAATATCTTAGGGGAATTGGCAGCAGATTCTGGCATGGCGTCAATTCCCAATATCAAGATATTAACTGACCGCGACAGGCGGTATCCAGAGCGGTTGGAGGATAGATAGTCAAAGCCCGTCGCCTCTAATACTCTATTGATAATTGGCGGTTCCACGGGAGCTAAAAGGGCGGTAATTGCACCCAATGTAGCCGAGATGGCGGCTGTGAAAACTAGGAAAAATAGCCCCACTATATACAGGAAGAATTTAGGCTTTTTTCGAGATATTTCAGCGACTGGTGTAACAAAGTCTCTTTTAAAAATTGACAAGTTTTTCATAGACTTGCTGTTGGTTATTGCAGTTTTTCAGCTTTGCAGTAAAACTTGGGCGGGGCTTCTGGAAAGTATTTGAACATAGCCGGACACAGCCAGCCTTCGAGATTTTTCGATTCCCACCGATACCAGTTACCGCCGTATTCTGCTTTCAACCACAGCATTTCTGCTTGATATCCGGGAAATGGATTGGCTGAAAATAAAAGTCGGAAACCTTGGGCGGCATTGGGAATGTCTGCGACAAGCGCGTTAATCATTTCGGGGACACCCTGAACAAATGGTTCTCGGACAAGTCCGACTCGCTCGTCGTCAAAAACCCAGGTGTACTGTTCGCGATAGGGGTAAATTACCATCATGGCATTGGACATGGTATTCGCCTCTTTTCATTTCCTTTTTTTGTCTGCAAAAATGCAACTGTTGATACATTATATTCTGTGGCGCGGAAGTTGTGCACTATCCGCTTTGACAACCCTATTTTAACGTAGGATTTTTCGTGGGTTATTTACAAATTTTATTCGCTTTGGGCGGATTGGTGAAGTTGAGAGCGATGGGGTTTTAAATCTATTTTTGTGGCTTTTTTTATTTTATGTAATACCAATTCTCCCAACTCTTGCAACAATTATGAGTTTTTGGTTTGTTTACGCTCACGCTTCAGGTAAGGTGCGTCGCTTGGAGATTGTCGCTCTTTTTTAGGATTGGCAGGTGGCGACGCACCCTACAGCTACTGTTGCATGAGTTTTGAGAATTAGTATAAATAGTATCCCAATTCAAGAGGAATAAAGGTGATTCCTTACATAATTTTTACTATTATGGGCCCTATTTGTATAACCTTTACTACGTTTATAGTAAGGACAAATAGTCTGTATTCTCCCAAACTATGAGGACGGACACCCTAACTACAAACCTATAACTATTTGTAGCTGGGTGTTATGTTTCTTTTCGGGAAGCTCCAACTCAAATTCTAGTCAGCTCAACCAGGGCATTAGCTAAATATTGATACTGCGGTAAAGTATTATATAACTGAGCCGAAATCCTCACCAACTGCTTACTAGCGTTCGGCCAAGGAATCACCGGAACTTCAATTTTAAAAATCTCCCACAGCGCCTCTTGCAAAGGTGGAATTCCTCCCTTTGCAACCACATCAGACTGGGAGTCTAGCAGCGGCACAACAGCCATCGAACCCACCATTTCATCTGGACAAGGTAGTGGCAAATCTAATTTGTCCGCCAATATTTTTCTTCCAGCCAATGCTAAAGCATGATTCTTTGCAATCAATTCCGGCCATCCGCCGCTCAACAAAGAACCCATAAAATCAATAGCTACAGGCACGCACAAATAGGGGCTAGGATCGACTGTTCCCATCCAGTCAAATTCTAGCTGAAAGCGCGATTTATCAGCGCGGGGCGAATTAGCACCGTGACTGATTGTAGTTGGCCGAATGGCATTTTGTTTGTCGCGCCGCACGTATAAAAAGCCCGCACCTTTCGGCGCGCACAGCCACTTGTGGCAATTTCCCGTATAGTAAGCCGCGCCAATTTCATCTAAATTGAGTGCTACCATTCCCGGCGCGTGAGCTCCGTCTACCAATACATCCACGCCACGGTTAGCTAACTCGCCCACTAACTGTTTGATGGGAAAAATTAAACCTGTTTGGCTGACAACGTGGTCTAATAAGGATAACTTTGTTTGCGGTGAAACGCACTTAATTATTGCTTCAATAATTTGGTCGGGTGACTCAATGGGAAAGGGGACTTCTGCTACTATTACTTTAGCACCTGTCCGCTCGGCTACAAAGTTAAGTGTGTTGCGGCAAGCGTTGTATTCCTGATTTGTAGTTAGCAATTCGTCGCCCGGAGAAAAACAGAGCGATCGCAAAACAGCATTTACTCCCGTCGTGGCATTCGGGACAAACGCCAAGTCATCCTCACTCGCACCGAGAAATGCTGCTAACTGATTTCTCGCATTATCCAACAAGGGTTCAAATTCCCGCAGTAAAAAGCGCAAAGGTTCTCTTTCCAGTTGTTCTCGAAAAATGGTTTGCGCTTCGAGTACGGGAATCGGACAGGCCCCAAAAGAGCCGTGATTGAGGAAAGTTATATCGCGATCTAGCAACCAATATTGGTTAATCATTAGTAATTAGTAATTAGTAGTTAGTCAGTTAACTGTCAACTGTCAAAAGTCAACAGTTACTCATTTTACCTTTTAATTGCTCAAACTCTTCTAATGTATTGCAATTCGATAACATTACTGCTTCTCGTTCCCCTACAGGTAAAGGGATTGCGGGAATTTGATTTAACCACACTTGAAAGGAACGTCCACCTTTGTCAATAAAACTTTGCAAGCTGGGCAGAGATTGGTGGCGGTAGAAGCCGCACAAAGGCTCCCAGCGCGAATTTTGATAAGGCACAACTGCTAAAGTTGATGGGGGAAATTCGGTTAACTGACTTGCCCAATTCTGAATAATCTGGGCATCCAACAAAGGCAAATCGCAAGCTAACAGTAAAATCCAGTCGGCGGCTATTTCTGTCAATCCCTGAGTCAATGCAACCAAGGGCCCGGAGCCCGGATTGTACTCTACCAGAAATTGGGATGTTTCGGTTAATGTCGATCGATAGCGATCGGGCCAAGCAGTCAGAACATAAACTTCGGGGGTTACAACTGCGGCAACTTCCAACGCCCGCTGCAATAGGGATTTGCCCTCAATTTCCAGCAAAGCTTTATCCTTACCCATCCGCGAACTTTGACCGCCTGCAAGCACAATTACAGCAATTTTATGATTAGTCATTAGTCAGTAGTCAGTAGTCAGTAGTCAGTAGTCAGTAGTCATTAGTCAGTAGTTATCGCAAGAATTGCCTGTTTTGAACAGGCAAGATGCCTGTTCCACAATAATTATTGGAGATGTCTAGTAGTCAGTAGTTAACGGTCAACTGTCAACTGTCAACTGTCAACTGTCATTCTCAACTAAAAACACTAACGGCTTGGCTAATTTCCTCAAGTTTTTGGACGACTTGACCGCTGCTGAGTAAAGTTTCTGCCTCAATTAAACCAGAGTTTATATCCAAACAAACTCCGCTGCGCCACAGATAAAATCCGCCGTTCCAGATAGCGGACTGCATCACTTCTGAGGGTTTTCCAAGCAACACTTCCTGCATTTGTTTTAATAACTCAGAGGTTGATTCAAATGCCGGATTTGTGTTGCTAAAACCGTAATCTCCGTGGGCCAAAAGCAGTCGTTCAAACTCGGCATCCGGCTTAGCAATGCCGATAATCGCAGTACGATCGCGCGGCAAATCGCAGCTTCCCTCCAATCCCTTGACTGTGGTATAATTTTTGATTCCCCGCAGCTCAAAGGCTTTTTGAAACATACCTTCTGTCGGCGGGTGGACGTAGCCCGATATGACGTTAACATCGCCGGCACAGGGACACCACATCAACTCCATTGTCGAAAAAGGTGGCCGTTTTCCAATTTCGCGGCGGTAGGGCACTAAAGCGGCGGCTTGAGGAAAATGCTTGGGAAGGTACACAAAACCCAAACCCGTATTGTCAAAAACTTGCTGGACTTTTTCTAAACTCAGTTTTCTCCAGTCAACTCCCAAACCGCGCCAAATTTCCATCAGGGGAATGCCTTCCTTCGTGGGCATTGTATCCCCCCCGTGCATGAGGGTTGGGACGCCAGAGGCGGCTAAAATTAGGGCTGTTAAAGGGCTAATTGGAGCCGTGCGTGATCGCCCGTCGTAAGCAACGCCAAACACGGCGACGGTAGAGACGGCAAACCCTTTTTCTCGGTTTGGGGGGGCAAGCATAGGCCCCAATTGTTCATAAGCATCAAGCATTCCGGCTAATTCTTCACCGGTGGGCCGTTTAATGCGGTGGGAAATCATAAAAGCTCCGATTTGAGCCGGTGTTGCTTCCCCCAGCAGCATCATCCGCGTGCCTGCTGCTGCTTCGGAGCGAGTTAAGTTTTCTCCTGTGTGTACTCCGCTGCCAATTTTTCGCAGCAATTCTCTAAATGCGTCACTCATAACTTGTGAAGTTGGTTATTGATTATTGGTTATTGGTTATTGGTTATTGGTTATTGGTTATTGGTTCTGTTCTGGACGCATAACCTCAATATGTAGGGTGCGCCGCGCGAACCTTACCGCTATAAGTAGCGCGTCAAAACACTTTTTAAGTAAGTCATGTTGTTATTAGAAAAACAACAGACAACAGTCAACAGACAAACATGATAACTGGCGAATTAACTCCCGGATTTTTCTAGGTTGATTACATCAAATGGCGGCACAAATTCGCGTACCAGATTCCAGAAATGGGCGATCGGCGGAATTTGCATTCGATCGTGAGTTGTCACCAACACCACTTCGCGAGTCCAAGTCGGATCTGCTGCCAATTGACCGATCGTCGAAACCTTGGAATTTGAGCGCTCTGGGGCGATCGACCGAATTGCTAAAGTACGATCGCCCTTCGCCTCCACCAAAGCTGAATGCGGCAGCAAAGCAATCAACTCTCCCTGTCGCACCACACCCCGAAAAGCATCAAGAGTGTTGAGTTCCAAAACAGCATGAAGTTTAGCACCGATGCGTCCAAATTGTTCTTGCACCATCCGCTGCATTCCGTACCCATCCTTAAACACCACTTGCGGGTAACAAATCAATTCCGGCCAAGGTACTCGTTCGTACTGGGCCAGGGGATGACCCGCCGCCATCAACACCTCGATCGGCTCATTGTAGAGCACCTCAACCAACATTTCCGGGGCTTGAGTAAAATGGCGGTTGTTCATCACCACAGCGATGTCCACCAAACCGTCTTTGAGGACTTTCAGAGCTCGATCGCTACCGAGGGCAGTCACCCGCAATTGTACGTCTGGATAGTCGCGGCAAAACTTTTGCAGCACAGGTGGCAAATAAGCAGCGCAAACCGAATGAATCGCCGCCACGCAGAGTTCCGGCTGCTTTCCCGCCCGTAAGTCTCCCAATTCTTCAGCAGCATTTCGCCAAGTCTGACAGATTTTGCGAGCGTGAGGCAGTAGGCATTCCCCTCCCACAGTCAGTTTCGCGTGGGCCGTGCGGTGAAACAGCGACAAACCCACTTCCGCTTCTAATCCCTGCACTTGGCGGCTAATAGTCGATTGGGTAACGCCACACTTCCGGGCCGCTTGCTGAAAGCTACCAGTTTCAGCAACTGAAAGAAATGCTTGAAGCTGCTCTAAGCGCATGGATGTTTAATTCGAGATGGTTTCAGAAATTTTAGTGGAAGATAATCTGTGACATTAACCGATGTAGTAGCAGAATTTAGTAGACTTTGATACAGGTACAGATTTGTTTTGATTCCAGCGCCAGAGGCGGGGATGCTGCGCTCTAAGCATCAATCTGCTCCGGCAGGATTTCTGAGCCTCCAAGTAGAGGTCGATTCTCCTATGTTGAAGGGATTTCTGAATCTGCAAACTTATCAAAAAATAGATTCAATAAAGATGAATTTATCGAATATTGCCAGTTGCTAGCTAAACCGTTTCAATGAACGGCACTCTAGTAATCCCTTCATCAAGTGCGCTCAATTGCTCTGTTTTTCCGTAAGTTGTGAATTCAAAAGATAGCATTTAATTTCGTACCTCCTTGGGAATTATAGTATCTCACTCTCCCTAAACCTCTCAATAAATGGACAAATATTTCAGGCAGGTTAAAGCCTGCTGTGAACTTTCCTCCCCGGACTAAAGTCACTTTTGTTTTATGTTTTTTTGTGTATAAACTAGAAATTAGCGGGTCAGCAACACAAGTGCAACTAAGCTCGATCGCACAGGAAAGCCGAAATGCTGCTCTTTATTAAGATTATGTCATTTAACCACAATTTTATTCCGCAAGATGGCTGTTGCCAGTGGCAACCCCAGTTGATGGGACTGCAGGTGGTCAGCGATGTGTTAATTGCCTTGGCTTATTATTCAATTCCAGCACTTCTGACATACTATGCCCGGAAGCAGCGGGACGTGCCTTTGAGCAAGGGGTTTATCCTATTGGGAGCCTGGTTTTTCTGGGGCGGGACAACTTACTTGATGCAAGTTTGGATGCTGGTGCACCCCAGCTACTGGCTGTCAAGTTCGATCGCCCCCGTTACCGCTATCATCTCTTTGTGGGCTGTAGCGTCCCTGAGACCTTGGGTTCCTCAAGTGTTGGCTTTGGCTGGGGCGGCCTCTTTTCCAGGAAATACGGCGTTGGAATCTGAAAAGGTCGATCGACTGCAAGCCGACTCTGATATTACAAATTCCGTCCCCTCCCTCACAACCGAACTCCAGCAAATTAACCAGCAATTGCTTGCAGAAATAACGCAGCGCGAGCGAGTCGAGGATCTCCTGCTTGACACCGTAGGCAAGCTGCAAGAAAGCGAAGAACGCTTCCGCGTTTTTCAGGAATTATCTCTAGACGGTTTTAACGTGTTCCGCAGCATCCGCGACGAATCCACAATTGTGGATTTTGAATGGGAATACGTCAATCCCGCAGCGGCAAAAATGCAACACCGTACCCCGGGCGAATTAACCGGCAAGCGATTGCTGCAAGTGCTGCCGGGGCATAAAGATAACAATTTGTTCGACCGTTACGTGCAAGTTGTAGAAACAGGAATTCCCCTCGAAACCGAGATTTATTACAACAACGAAGGCATTGTCGCCTGGTTTCGGATTATGACCGTTAAATTGGGAGACGGCATTGCTATTTCTTTTAGCGATATTACGGGGCGAAAGCAAGTAGAAGCATCCCTGCGCGAGGCGCTGCAAAAACTCACTTCTCATTTTGAAAATACGCCCCTAGCGGTGATTGAGTGGGATGAAAACTTTCGTCTCAGCGGGTGGTCGCCGGCGGCCGAGAATATTTTTGGGTGGGAAAAAAGAGAAGTTTTAGGCAAGCATTTTAGCGACTGGAACTTTATTTCCAAGGGCGATTTGTCAGAGGTAGAATCTGCAATTTATAGTTTAAAAAAACCCGAAAATCGCTGCAATGTAGTTCGCAACAGCAATTATAATAAGAGGGGTTCGTTGGTACACTGCGAGTGGTACAATTCGGCTTTTTACAGCGATTCGGGACAGTTGGTATCGGTGCTGTCTCTGGTTTTGGACGTGACTGAACGCTTTAAGTTTCTGGAAGTGCTGCGACAGTCTGAAGAGCGGTTTCGGATTGCAGCAGAAAGTGCCAGTGATTTGATTTACGAATGGGATATCGAGACCGACATCGTGCTGTGGTTCGGTCACGTAGACGAACATTTGGAGTACGCAAAAGGCGGATTTCCGAGGACAAGAGCAGCTTGGAACAGTATCTTGCACCCGATCGACCGCGATCGAGTTTTGGTCGCAGTCGATCGGTATTTGAGTGCGCCAGACAGTTCTGCTGCCCCATTTTTTCAGGAATACCGCGTTCAGTGCCAACGGGGTGGCTTGCTCCATTGGATCGATCGGGGCAAAGCAGTGCTTGACAAACAAGGCAATCCCTGCAAATGGATCGGCGTAATTAGCGACATCACCGCTCGCAAAGAAGCCGAAGAACAGCGGAATTGGGCATTGGCGCGGGAACAGGCCGCTCGTCGCGAAGCCGAAGCCAGCGAACAGTTGTACCGCGTCCTCGCTGAAGCCATCCCGCAAATAGTTTGGACTGCCAGACCCGACGGCTGGCTCGACTACTACAACCAGCGCTGGTTTGAATATACTGGCTTGACACTGGAGGAAACTCAAGGCTGGGGGTGGGAGCTAGCCCTGCATCCCGATGATGTGGAAGATTCCGTAGAAAGCTGGAAGACCTCGGTGCAGACGGGGAGGACTTACGAGGTGGAATACCGCTTTAAACGAGCCTCTGACGGGGCTTACCGCTGGCATCTGGGCAGGGCATTGCCCGTGCGGGACGCTGAGGGGAAAATTCTTAAATGGTTCGGGACTTGTACTGATATTGACGATCGCCAGCGATCGGCCCAAACAGCCTATTTTAACGCTCAAGCTTTGGCTTTGCTGTCGTCGGCTTCCCTGGATTACGAGGAGGCGCTGCAAGGTTTGGCAGATTTAACAGTACCGGGGCTGGGGGATTGGTGCTGTGTGCATTTGCTCGATGCCGACGGCTCGATCCGCTTGCAAGCAGTTGCTCACTCAGATCCGAGCAAAGTCGCTCTGCTGTGGCAAATCGATCAGCGTATGCCACTAGACCCCCAGGGACGGCACGGAGTAGCAAAGGTGCTACGGACTGGTGAGTCGAAGCTCTACCCAGAAATACCGGAATGGGTGATCGAGGCGGTTGTGCCGGACAGGGAACTGCAGTTGGTGCTGCGAGCCCAATCCCAGGTACTGTCGGCAATCTGCGTGCCGCTGATCGCTCGTGGGCGGACGCTGGGAGCGATTTCGTTGCTGTGCGGGGAGTCTGGCCGCCGCTGCGGGGAGAGCGATTTGGTTTTGCTGGAGGATTTGGCGCGGGATGCGGCGGTGGCGATCGACAATGCGCGGCTTTACCGGGAAGCAGCGGAGGCCAACCGGATTAAAGACGAGTTTTTGGGAACACTTTCTCACGAGTTGCGGACGCCTCTGAACGCGATTTTGGGCTGGGCCCAGATGTTGCGGCAGCGCCAGATGAGTGCCGAAAAAACGGCTGTGGGTTTGGAGACTATTGAGCGAAACGCGCGGTTGCAAACTCAGATGATTGAGGATTTGCTGGATGTTTCCCGGATTGTGAGCAACAAAGTGTGTTTGAAGCTGTTCCCGGTGGATTTGGTGCGGATTGTAGAAACGGCGCTGAAGACGCTGAGCCCTGATGCTGAAGCTAGGGGAATTGAATTGGTGAGTTTTTGTGGCGAAGGGGTGAGCTTGGTGAGGGGCGATGCTACTCGTTTGCAGCAGGTGGTGTGGAATTTGCTCTCGAATGCTATTAAGTTTACGCCGCCGTCGGGTCGCGTGGAAATTACGCTCTCGGAGGATGGGGAACCGGGAGCAGCGGGTGGCGCCATGTTGTCTGGGCTGTCTCCGGTTCACTCTGTTTCGATCGTTGTCAGCGATACGGGAATTGGCATCAGCAAGGAGTTTTTGCCCTTTGTGTTCGATCGCTTCCGCCAAGCTGACAGCACTTCTACGCGCAATTACGGCGGGCTGGGACTGGGATTGGCGATCGTCCGCCATCTCGTGGAACTCCACGGCGGCAGTGTCTGGGCCGAAAGTCCTGGGGAAGGACTCGGCTCGACTTTCCGAGTCCGACTGCCAATTGAGCAGAGCTAAAGTTGTGATTTTTCAGTTATCGAGTTCAAAATTCAATATTTAATTTCTACTTAAGGTGCTTATGGCGCACCCTAAATTTAAATGTTCTCCGTAAATCCGCCCGCTCTTAATTTTATTGCCATTCTTGCAGGGCGATCGCAATTCCTTTTTTCAATCTCGGTTCGAGATTGTCTTGCTTAACTAAGCTTTCTAATTTCTGCCTCGCCTCGGCAGCACCTAGCTGTTTGAGCGCTGCCATGCAGTGCAGCCTGACGCTGCTGTCTGCGTCGCCCAACATTGAAATCAGAGTATCTAGCCCTCTCATATCTCCTAATTTTCCTAAACCTAAAGCTAAAGATTTTTTGCTGACTGCCTCCTGCACAACCGGATGACCTGTTTTCAACAAATCAATCAGAATTTCAGCAGCAGCAGCTTTTAATTCCGGCTTTTCTACTCGCCCTAAAACAGTGACTATCTCTTGACAAACAGTAGAATTTATGTTATTAAATTGCGCCATTAATGTCTGATGCAAATATGCTAAAGCGGTTGCAGTTTCCATCCAGCTTAGGGCGCGCACAGTTTCGATTTGCAATTCAACCGGAGTTGTGGGCGATCGCAGCAATTCAAATAAAGCAGCCGCGGCAGCATCAGTTTTCACTCGCCCGATCGCGATCGCCGCTTGCTGACAAACTTCTAATCGGATATCCGAAAGTAAAGGTTTGAGCAAGTTAACTAAATCTAATTCTGCATCTAAATAGGCGCGCACACCGAGAGCTCGCACGGCTTCTTTTCTGACTGCTGTCGCCGGATCTTTGAGTGCTGCTACCAGTACCGGGGGGATCCGGGAATCGTGAAAGCTGCTCAGGGCCTCGATTGCGGCTGCCCGCACCGCAACTTGAGAGTCTCCGACTACGCTCAACAGCGGTGGGATGGTTTCGGTGCGCCGAATTTGGGCGAGTGCTGCTGTTGCAAACTGTCGCGAGTCTTCTTGGAGTAGGAGAGTTGCTAGGGATTCTATGGCTGTCGGGCCGAAATTCCCTAGGGTTTCGGCGGCGATTTGGCTCAATTCTTCGTCGGAATTTTTGACTAATTCTACTAAAGCTTGAATCACTTCCGGGCGATTCCCTACGGGATAGCTTAGCTTCACGAACTTTCCGAGAATGCGGGCGGCGAACCACCGGGGTTCGGTGTCTGCGTCTTCGTCTTCGAGCACGGCAATTAAAGGTGCGATCGCGCCATCTCCCAGATTTGGCAATACTTTAGCAATTTCCCAACGGTCTTGAAAATCGCCCGATTTTAAGGCTTCTATTGCTAAACTGACAGCTTGCTCTAAAATGTGTTCTTCCTGCGGCTTGCTACCGTCGGCTGTCACTTGCTGCAAGCATTCAACTAACAAGGGCCAGTTTTGGCGATCGGCAGCGACTTGCGCTTGTTCTAAAAAGTTAGACATGATTTTAATTTAGTTGCGATCGAGAAGCGAGGTTTTTTGCTGCTAGGTCAGAGCCGGAGGGAGCTACTTTTTACCAATCTTTTGCTACAATTATCCATTTTTTAACATTTTTGTCAATCCATCATAACTGGTAAAATGGAAGTAAAGCATTAATTTCATGCACTTAAGGCATCAAGCTATACTTTTTGTAATTTAAAATACGCAATATTCCTAATTAAAAATTAACAAATGAAGAAAGCTCTACTTTTAGTAAACCAGCACTCCCGAAAAGGGCAAAAGCTATTATCTCAAGCCACTGTACAATTGGAAGCACTGGGTTTTGAGTTAATTATAGAATCTACCGACCACGCCCGCGAAATCCCCGAAACAATTCGGCGCTACCAAAATCAAGTCGAATTAGTAATAATCGGCGGCGGCGACGGCACTCTCAACGCCGCCATAGAAGGTTTGATAGACACCAAGTTACCCTTGGGTATTTTGCCTATGGGAACTGCTAACGACCTAGCCCGCACTCTGAAAATTCCTACAGATTTATCAGCAGCTTGTCAAGTAATTGCCAGCGGTAAAGTTCGGCTAATAGACTTAGGTTGGGTTAACGGCAAACATTTTTTTAATGTTGCGAGTTTGGGACTAAGCGTGGAAATTACCCAGCGACTGACTAAAAACGTGAAGCAGCGCTGGGGAGTGTTAGCTTATGCTTTTACTGCTTTGCAGACAATTTTGTCAGCGCGACCGTTTCGAGCAGAAATTAAGGTAAAAAACCAATCTTTTAAGGTTAAAACTATTCAAATTGCCATTGGCAACGGCCGCTATTACGGAGGTGGCATGACAGTTGCCGAGGATGCCACCATCGACGACAGGCGACTGGATTTGTACAGTTTGGAAACAATACACTGGTGGGAAATCATTGGTTTGCTGCCGGCTATGAGGCAAGGAAATTATACCAGTTCGCCTAACGTTCGCGCCTTGTACGCTCAAGAATTTGAGGTTAATACTAGCAAACGCCGTCCGATTAATACTGACGGTGAAATCACAACTTACACGCCTGCAAAATTCCGAGTGATTCCCCAAGCTTTAGCAGTTATAGCTCCTTCATGACTCACAACTAATATAATTATGTTGTGGAACAGGCATCTTGCCTGTTCATATATAATTATGTTGTGGAACAGGCATCTTGCCTGTTCATATATTAGCCACGGGCAAGATGCCCGTGCCACAATTAATCAATAAATTATATTGTGTTGTGGAACAGGCATTTTGCCTGTTCATATATAATTATGTTGTGGAACAGGCATCTTGCCTGTTCAGATATTAGCCACGGGCAAGATGCCCGTGCCACAATTAATTAATCAATAAATTATCTTGTGTTGTGGAACAGGCATCTTGCCTGTTCAGATATTAGCCACGGGCAAGATGCCCGTGCCACAATTTATCACTTAATAATCGCCTCCAGCGCCATATTGCCACGCTTCAACTAATCGGTGAAAATAGTATTGCTGTTCCGGTGCTAAATTTTTCACCTGCGGTTCTACGGCTTTCCCCAAAGGCTGCAATCCCGTATAAATTCCTAAATTTACATAATGAACCATCCAATCGAGCAAATTAGTTATTCCTACCTGCGGGATAATTTTCATAACTAATCCGGGATGGCTAATTGCTGTTTTAAACAGAATTTGGGACAAAGCCGGAAACAGCACGATATCTTGAAGAAACGGTTTGAGTACCGGTTCTCCCAACTCTTCCATAACCTGAAATACGGCAGCCAAAAGTTGATTGATTTGATTTGGGTCTATTTTCTGATTCATCGCAGCACTCATCGAACGCTGAAACAACCAGGTGACAGATAGATTCGGCTGGTAGGGTTGCAAAAGTGCGAGGGAATTTTTGTCGAGACTGTCGCTTGTCAAAGCTTCGTCAATTCCTAAAGTCAAGCGTTTGAGGTGACGCACCATTGCGCCGAAACCGCCGAAGCTGAGGGGAGATTGGCTACCGCTGCTGTCTCCGACTGGGAGTAGGCGATTGCAAGACGTTTTGAGAGGACTTTGACGATAGCAGGGGAAGAATCCGTAGAGTGCTCTTTGGAATTTTAATTGTTCGAGTTCGACGTTTTGATATTGGGGAAGCAAGCGCAAATACTCTTCAAATAATGTTTCTAAACTGAATCTTTCTGTGTCGGCGTCTATGTAGGTAAATAAGTAGGTGGTGCGGCCGTCTCTGGCTGGAAATGCTTCCCAAAAATATTGGCACTGATTTTGCATTGGGGTGAAGGATGCAAATATATCGCCGGTGTCGTTTTTGGGGTATCCTTGAGCGCAACTACCGACTACTAAACATACGGCGTCGGGTTTTTTCCCTTGTCTAGCTTGGCGGACAATGGGCGAAAAATGTCCCATTGCGTCTAATAATAATCTGGTTTTAAATAAATTTGTAGCAGGTTGTGTATCGGTGTTAGCCGATTCTACAAGGACTCCATTTGGGTGAATGGTTGCTGTTTTAAATGGTGTATTTTCAAATAGCTTTCCTCCAGCTTGGAGGAATCGCTGTTTCAGGGTTTCTAGGAGGTAAACTGGGTCTATTCCGATGTTGAGTACGTCGCGCACCCAAATGTCTGGGGTGTTGGCAAAGCTGATGCGGGCTGGGTTGTATTCGGTGGCTATGGCTTTTTCTATCTCTTCAACTGATAGCAGATTTAGTTCTAAGAATGCGTCTAATTCTTTGCGAGAAATGTTCCATTCTTGATCGCGGCCTCGCAGGGTGCCGCGTTCTATCAAGGCTACTCGCCAACCCCGCACGGCTAGGGCTGTACCGATTAATATTCCTAGGGTTCCGCCGCCGATAACTATGTCGAAGTCGAGGGTTTCGAGGGGTTGTTGGCTGTGTTTGACTGCTTGGGGTGTTGGTGCGGTGTTTTGTTTGAGGTTTTCCCAGAGTCGATCGACTTTTCTCAGGCCTCCGAGGGCGTCTCGTGGCAGTTGGGAGAGGATTTGTTCGGTGAGGGACATCGGGTTTTAGGATTGAAGAGTGGTGGATTTTTTATAATTTAGCTTAGATTCACATTTCCGACAGTTTCAGGGCTGACGCATGGGGTGGCGAGAATGCCGGTTTATACTAAGATGTTGCACCACTGTCAATAAGCTTTTTAGGAACAGGCAAGATGCATGTTCCACAAAGAGTAGATTTTCTTGTGGAACAGGCATCTTGCCTGTTAAGCGAGAATGGTGCAAGATGTGAGTTTCTACGAATTTTGGGCTTAGTAACGAGAAATCTAGGAATCAACCGGGTTTATGAGGTTGGGAGTGCGATCGCGAACCGAGTTTTTATAATCATACAAAGAAACCCGGTTTCTGAAAAAAAACCGGGTTTCTACCTCTCGTTGGTAAGTCTGGGGAATTATCTTCAATCAGCGGTGCTTAATTCTTCAACTCGCAGCCGATCGCACAAAATTCGCTCGCACACTATACCACCCGTATCCGCACTCCTGCAAACTTCTAACTGAGCTTCCGGCAACGCTTCAAACAAAAAACGTTCCCCCGGAAACACTGTCCGCTCAAAATACCAATTAGGAATATTTGTAATGCGAGCGATTTGCACTTTGCTAGTATTATTTAGATACCAACACAAAATGCGCGTATGACCTTCGGAAATTACCTGATTTAGTGTCAAATTCATCTTTTTAACTTGTTTGTGCAATGGTGCGAGCGAGTGGCAAAAGGCCTAAGCTTATTATAGCATATTCCCAGTTAAAACATAATTTTTTATACATTTTTTTTACATTCTTTGGGTTAATTAATAAATTTCTCCGGGAAAACATCAGCGCCTTCCCCCTATTCCCAAGAAGGTGCAAAAGCCGGCATTGCTAAAGTGCAAGATTTCCATCCTCCCTTAACAGGTGCATTCAACAATTGACAGTGACCAACTGAACCTCTTGCCTGTTGGTAGTGACCGCAAAAATTACACTTGGAAGCCGGATTGCACCCGCGCTCGCTAATTACAAGGCTGGGCTGCTTTTGGGTTTGGTTGCGCTCGATAGTTAAAGTGTTCATTAAATTACTTTTTAAATGTTCAGTCTTAAGTATGACGGCTGGAGTGCAGTCGTGGCGTCTATCTCAAGGCTTAGTTCACCTTTAAGATTTGTTTAGGGATCGATAGAAAATATATTATTTTTGAGATGATCGAGCTAGGGAGCAATTGAATTTCCTTTCGATCGCATTGGCGGCCACGGCTTTAGGGTCGATCGCGCTTGCCGGGGGATATACTTCCTGAGACAGAGCTAATTATCCTCGCCTAAGTTGCTGAACAAATCGGCTAAAATTGTATTAGAAAATAAAAAACCTTCGGGATCGCTCAACCTCAAATTGCCCGAAAGCGGCAGTTTCGCGGCCTCGCCTAAATTTGAGATCGCCCCATCCGCAGTGATAATTTCTACCCATCCTTGCCGCCAGTAGGGCTGCAAACAACGCCAAATTTTATCAACCGTTTGCTGACTAAACTTTTCAGTCAGCGCCGACAGGCTAACTCCTTCTGCTAAACGCAAACCTAGCATCAGCGTTTCTAGCAAAATGTCATTTTCTGAGACTTGAAAATTTTGCTCAATTGCTGGGTACATATCATGCTGGGTTTCCCCCCCAATTTGTGGAGTAGCAGGGGAATTGAGGCCAGAGATCGATCGCACCCACTGATAATATTCTTGAGTTTTGCGAGGTCTAGTCAACCTCCGGCCTTCCACGTAACTCGCCGCCCCCATTCCCAAACCGTAATAAGGACGATTTTCCCAATAAACGCGGTTGTGGCGGCACTGATAGCCAGATCGAGCGTAATTAGAAATTTCGTAATGTTCGTAGCCAGCACCGGTCAGAATTTCCCGCGCCAAACGGTACATACCAGCAGCGGTTTCATCTGCTGGTAGCGGCTGCGCGCCTGCTTCAAAGTAGCGCCCGAAAGCAGTTAAGGGCTCAACAATTAAGTCGTAACTCGACAGGTGAGTCGGGCTAATTTCCACCGCCGATTTCAGGGAAGCTTCCCACTGTTCTAAAGTTTGGTGTGGCAGTCCCGAAATTAGGTCTAAACTGAAATTGACAATACCAGCCGATCGCACTATTTCTACTGCTTCAAAAATATCAGCGACAGAGTGCGATCGCCCGCAAGCTTGCAGCAATTCATCTTGAAAAGCTTGCACTCCCAAACTAACTCGATTTACTCCCGCCGCTGCATATCCCCGCAACTGTTCTAAAGTAAACGTACCCGGATCTATTTCTATAGAAATTTCCGCCTCAGCAGCAATGCCAAATTTGCCGTCGAGAGTCTCTAAAATATTGCTCAACTGACTGACAGAAAGCAGCGAAGGCGTGCCACCACCAAAAAAAACTGTTTTCAGAGATGCGCCTAAATTTTTAGTTGCTTGAATTTCTTGACACAGTACAGCAACATATTGCACAATTGTGCCGGAATTCTCGCCATTTTTGCGATCGCCCACCACAAAAACCGGAAAATCGCAGTAGTAACAGCGGCGGCGACAAAAAGGTATATGCAGGTAAGCCGAACTGGGAATGCCGGAATTTGTCGCTTGCACACTTTTTTTTAATTCAAATGTTAAATAATCTGTGGGAGGGTTCATTACATCTCAAGCCGAAAGCGCCACTTCAAATCTAAAGTTTTAATTAAACAATCATGAATAATTATGTATATTATGACATTTTCTTACCAAAAAAGCGCTGCGAACGATCGGCTCTTTTAATTTAACCTCGTACCCGTTTTGATCTGCCAAAATTCCCCAACAGCCCGCAGCGCGGTCTATTCGCACCTCGTGCCTGCTGGCGGCGGGGCGCGCTAAATGCCGATCGGCTCCCTGGCACATCCCCCAAAGGGTACAACGGGTAAATATAAGTTTATAAAAATCCCTCAGCAAATATAGCGATATCCGACCAAAGCATGAAAACAAGTATCAGCACTAGAAAGATATAATAGGAATAAATTCATTAACCTAGAACTAATGCTAGACGCAATCATAATAATCTCATTCATAATCGCAGGCGGAGGCATCGGCTATTACGGAGTCGAACTCCTGCCGAGCAATCTCCTGCTGCAAGTTACAAATATACAAGGCTTAAGTTCTGTACTAGGTTCCTTTGGAGCATTAATCGGCTTCGTGATGGGATTGGTGGCTCAAACAACCTATCGACGCCTGGAAAAACAAGTCCGCGATATGCCAGTGGAGATGCTGCTGACGCGGGCGATCGGCTTAATCATCGGACTGCTAGTAGCAAACTTAATGCTGGCTCCGCTATTCCTGCTGCCAATTCCCCGCGAGTTCGGCTTCATCAAACCTTTAGTCGCAGTCTTGGGTAGCGTCATGTTCGGCTTCACAGGCGTCAGCTTAACAGACACCCACGGCCGCGCTTTCTTGCGACTGATCAACCCCAAAAGCTTTGACACGGTGTTGGTAGCCGAAGGTACTTTCAAACCAGCAACTGCCAAAGTTGTCGATACTAGCTGCATTATTGACGGCCGAATTGAAAACTTGCTAGAAACAGGTTTCCTCGAAGGTCAAATTATCGTGCCGCAATTCGTGCTCCAAGAACTGCAACTGGTAGCTGATTCCGCCAACGATCAAAAGCGAGTGCGCGGGCGCCGCGGCTTAGATGTACTCAACCGCATCAAAGAAACATATCCAGAACGGATTCAAATTCACTCGGCTGACTACGAAGATATTGCCACAGTCGATGCGAAATTAGTCCGATTTGCTTTGGATATCGACGGCATTTTGCTCACCAACGATTACAACTTATCGAAAGTAGCTACAGTCCAAAAACTGCCGGTTTTGAATATCAACGATTTGACTCATGCGGTGCGCCCGACTTATTTGCCGGGAGATACGATCGAACTAAAAATTCGCAAAGAAGGCAAAGAACCCTCTCAGGGAATCGGTTACTTGGATGACGGCACAATGGTTGTCGTAGAAGCAGGAAGCAGCTATGTCGGAGGCGAAGCCAGAGTCGTAGTCACCAGCGCCCTGCAAACCAGCGCCGGCCGCATGATATTCGCCCGTCCTCAAGAATCCGTTATTGTTTAAAACTGAGTAACAATGGCCAGGGCAATCAGAATCAAATATTGCGATCGTTGTTCCCAATCTGCCCCGACTCTCTACCGCGCCCGGTATGACGAGTCGGGGCAGTGGTTTTTTTTGTGTCTTAAATGTTGGGAATCGGTAAGTAAAAACAATCCTTTTTACTTCTACGGTGGCACTTGGAAAGCCAGCAAGAAAAAATAGCAATTACCAGCTTCTTCTTCTTTTCTCTTCCTTCGCGTCCTTAGCGTCTTCGCGGTTCAATCATATCAATATCAGTGATTCTAGAGTAATTAAAATCAACCAATCCCGATCGCATCTTCATACAATGTCTCGATCGCACAGCTAAAATTCACGCTAGCAAACTGAACTTCTTGTCCTTGAGTGTAAGGATAAAGCACCCACAAACCCTCTGCATTCCGGCGAAAAGACTCTACACTAACTCTTTCTTGATTGATTAATACATACTCTTGCAAACTTTCGGAAGTACGGTAATCGGCAAACTTTTCACCTCTGTCAAAAGCCGCTGTTGTTGGCGATAAAACTTCCACAATTAAGCGCGGGTAGATAATGAAATCTTCAGCAGTATTTCTGTCCCGTTCATCGCAACTCACCGCTACATCGGGATAGTAATAGAAATTTGATGTCTCATTCCGAACTTTCATGTCTGCCATGTAAGTTATGCAGCCACTTCCCCGAAGATGGTTTCTCAACAAAGTTGCTGCATTTACACTAATGATGACATGAGCTTTGCTTGCCCCTGCCATTGCATAGATTTCACCTTGTCTGTACTCGTGTTTGATCGGACTGACTTTCTCGCCTGCTAAATAATCTTCAGGAGAGACGTAGGTGTCGCTTTTACTTGCAACCATATAATTTTAAGGTTGGTGAGGATTACACAATTATAGCCCAATACGCTTGGGTTAGCGCTTTCAGACGAATTTCATTTCACGCATTTATGAGAGTTGCAAACTTGTGAAAGGAAATCAGATTATTCTTATCCCCAGCGTATTGTTTAATGTGTAGGTTTTCTCGCCACAGATTCGATTCATGGGGAAATTGAATGCGATCGCAGAACCATCAAACAAACAACTTTGTGGGATTAAAAGATTTCTGTCAATGCGTAAATCCTAGCTTTGTTGATAACCTGAACTAATAAGTCTTATAAGAAATTCTGTATCTAAATATACACTTTTTGTATAAATCATGACATTTGTCAAGTTATCCTGACATTAAGGGCTATATTCCACAGCTTAGCTACAAAATTTGTAACCTCCAGAGTTGAGAAGGTACTCCAAGCTTTTACCAGGCTAGGGGCTTTGGTTGTTGGCGTTGGCACTCCAGCTAAGTTCTCAGATTTTAGTCGTCCGTGAAATGTGATATGAGTTGAAATCTCCCAAATTCATGCCGAAACTAAAAGAATCTTTTAATCACCCCCATACCGAACCAGCCGATACCGCGATTCGCCTAAAGCAGCATAAAGACCTGTTTTCCTGGCTTTCGATCGCGGCGGGGCTAATTTTTCTACAGGGGTATATGATTGCTCCCCTGATTCCACGTTTGGCTGAAGTTTTTAATGTTCCCGTTCAGGAAATCGGCTTTATCGTTCCAGCCTATATGCTGTCCTATGCACTGATGGCATTGTTCTTCGGCCTCCTGTCCGATCGCTTTGGTCGATGGTCTATTATTCGCATCTCGCTTGCTCTTTTTGTCATTTTCACGGCTTTAACTGCCACTGCTCAAAATGCTTCGCAGATGGCAACCTGGCGGCTATTAACCGGGATTGGAGCAAGTGGTGTGATTCCCCTTACCTTCGCCTTAATTGGCGATTTATTCCCGTTTGATCAGCGAGGTGCCAAGCTAGGATTGGTGTTTGCAGCAATGGAAGGGGGAATGGCAGCAGGCTCTGCGGGGGGAGCGATTCTTGAGCCATTTGTAGGTTGGCGATCGCTCTTTCTCGGTACTGCTGTGCTTGCTGCTGTTGTGCTTTGGCGGCTTCATCCTTACGGCTCTTTATTTGATACACCAAAAGTCACCAAATTACCGCCTATTCGCCACATCTTTAGGGGATACAGCCAGATATTAGCCACCTTTCGGGGAAAGCGTACATATGCTTATGTTCTGTGGAATGGTATCTACCACTCTGGGGTATATACATGGCTAGGGTTGTATTTATCGCAACGGTACAACATGGATGCCTTGAGCATTGGGTTAAACATTCTTGGGTACGGCGTTCCCGGTTTATTGCTGAGTTCTCTCATTGGTCAAGCTGTCGATCGGTGGGGACGGCGTTGGCTCGTTCCAGCAGGGTTGGTAATGGCTGCTGTGGCTGGGATTGGAATGATTTTTGAGATTCCGCCAATAGGAACGACGATCGCAGTTCTTATTTTGTCTTTAGGGTATGACCTGACTCAACCGTTGTTTGTCGGAATTGTGACCGATCTCGGAGATGACAACAATTTGGGCCAAACGATGGGACTGAAGGTATTTACTCTCTTTACTGGATTTGGTGTAGGCAGTATCATATTTGGAGAACTACTGCGCTTTGGATTTGGGCCTTCTCTTGCGATCTTTGGTGGCATTCAGTTGATAGTTGGTTTGATTGCAGTCCCACTATTCTGGCAGGAAGTCCCCTCTCGATTACGGGGTTAGCGACTGTTTCCCAAAGCAATATTGCATACATTAATACTGCTCTGTTGTAGACCATCTATAGAGCAATACGCTTGGGTTAGCCCTTTCAGACGAATTTCATTTCACGCATTTATGAGAGTTCCAGATTTTTGAAATACTCACCGGCCTGAAGGCGCGGTGAGTATTTCAGCTTTCCCCCAAATTTTTAACGTCGGCGCGGGGCCGGAAGCCTCGCACTATTGCCATTTTGCGGTTGCGGTTTTTCTTGTAGCTTCATCGTCAAACTAACCCGCTTTAACTTCTCATTCACCTCCAAAACCCGCACTTTCACAACTTGTCCGACTTTAACAATCTGTTTGGGGTCATCAACGAATCGATCGGCTAATTGAGAAACGTGAACCAAACCATCTTGGTGCACTCCCACATCAACAAAGGCTCCAAAGTTAGCTACATTCGTGATTATGCCTTCTAATTCCATCCCAACTTGTAAGTCGGAGATTTCTTTGATTCCTGCTTGGAAAGTGGCATATTTAAACTCGGCTCGCGGGTCTCTTCCCGGTTTTTCTAGTTCGGAAATAATGTCTCGGAGTGTTGGTTCACCCACTTTTTCTGTGACATATTTCTTGATATTTACAGTCTTGATTTTTTCCGATATTTGTGTTATTCCTGTCAGCGGCAAGTCTAAATCCTTGGCGATCGCCTGCACTACAGGATAACTTTCGGGATGAACTGCGGTATTGTCCAGGGGGTTTTCGCCGCCGCGAATGCGGAGAAATCCGGCTGCTTGTTCAAAAGCTTTGGGCCCGAGTTTGGGAACTTTCAGCAGTTGGCGGCGATTTTTAAATGCGCCGTTTTCGTTGCGGTAATTGACTATATTTTTGGCAACTGTTGCCGTCATTCCTGATACAAATGTCAGCAGTTCTTTCGATGCTGTGTTTAAGTCAACTCCGACATAGTTGACGCAGCTTTCGACTGTTTCGTCGAGTTTCTTTTTGAGCAGTTTTTGGTCAACGTCGTGCTGGTATTGACCGACTCCTATTGATTTCGGGTCGATTTTCACGAGTTCGGCGAGGGGGTCTTGCAAGCGCCGTCCGATGCTGACTGCGCCGCGAACGGTGATGTCGAGATCGGGAAATTCGGCGATCGCCACATCGCTTGCTGAATAAATCGATGCACCGGATTCATTCACCATGACTTTAATCGGTTTCCTGTCCATTTGGGCCAAAACTTCCGAAACAAATTCGTCTGTTTCGCGGGAAGCTGTACCGTTGCCGATCGCGATTAATTCAATTTTATATTTTTCAATTAAATGCTTGACAATTTTACCCGCTTGTTGTCGCTGAGCGGCCGCTTGGTGAGGGAAAATTGCTTGATATTCTAAAAATTGCCCGGTTTCATCGAGGGCGGAAACTTTGCACCCCGTGCGAAATCCCGGATCGATCGCCAGTGTCGGTTTCATTCCCGCCGGGGCCGACAGCAGCAACTCGCGGAGGTTGGTTTCAAAAGTGGCAATGGACTCGATATCGGCGACGGCTTTGTTGTGCGATCGTACTTCTGTAATTAACGAAGTCTTCATCAGTCGGTTGAAGGCATCCTTCAAAGTCGATCGATAAAACTCTTTAACTTCCGGTATCCTAGTTCTAATTTCCTGAGCTTCCAAATAAGCCATCACTGCGGATTCATCAAAAGCCAGTTCCAAATCTAAAACCCCTTCCGTTTCCCCGCGAAACAGCGCTAACATATTGTGCGATTGAACGTTTCTCGCTGCAACTTGGTAATTGCGGTACATTTCAAATTTAGTGCTTCCTTCCGGGAAATCATCTTTAATTTTCGAGACAAAAACTCCTGTTTTCATCAAAAATTCTCGCAAATAAGCCCGCAATTCTGCTTTTTCCGAAACCGCTTCCGCCAAAATATCCGCAGCACCTTTGAGAGCTTCTTCTGCTGTTTTAACGCCCTTTTCTTCCGAAATGTATTTAGCTGCTTCCGCCTCAAAATCTGCTGGTTTAGCCGTCGGTAAGTTCAGAGATTTGATAAAATTCGCCAGCGGTTCCAAACCTTTTTCCCTAGCAATTGTCGCTCGCGTCCGTCGCTTGGGTTTGTAAGGCAGATAAAGGTCTTCTAGTTCGTTTTTTTGCAAACAAGATTCGATTTTAGATTGCAGTTCTTCAGTGAGTTTCCCCTGAGAGCTAATCGTATCTAAAATCGACTTTTTGCGCTCTTCTATTTCCGTCAAATAGGTGAAGCGATCGGAGATATCCCGCAACTGAATTTCATTCAGCAAATCCGTGCGTTCTTTGCGGTAGCGGGCAATAAACGGAATAGTTGCTCCCTCGGCGAAAAGTTCCAGAGCATTATTGACTTGAGACAGATTAATGGAAAGTTCTTGAGCAATCAGTTGAGGAATGTCGATCATAGTGCAGAATTTCGGATCAGTCATTCGATTTTAGATTTTAGATTTTAGATTTTGGATTGACTTGCGCGAGATCAATTCGGGGGCGTGAGGATTTTAGATTTTAGATTTTGGATTGATTCCACGGATAAATTCAAGGGCTTGTACCATCAACAAATTCTTGGTCAATTTTAGATTTTAGATTTTAGATTAACTTCACAGAATAGAGCAAGAAAAGGGATTGTCCCAATTTTGTTAAAATCGTTTTCTAGGAGTGCGATCGTCTCGCACGGCAAAGCCGATATCTCTCGCTTCTAGCTCTCCGGCTTGCACTCCTGTGAAAGCATCATTGGGATGTTCCCATGATGTTAGCATAAATGGAGTCATTTCTCAATATTATATGTTTCCTTTTAAATATCCTGTGCCGCAAACCGATCCGCCGCGATCGCCCAGAGAAACGCTGCCGACGATGTACGATTTACCCAGCGAAGACCCGGAGGAACCTGGTTTGCCTGACGAATTTCACGATTTGCAGCCGCAGTTGTTGAGTCTGACGTTTCGACCTCGGAATTATCCGGCTTCTGAGATATTTAGCGGCACCGACATGAACCTTTATTATGACGTGCATCACACTCTGTGGCACAAGCGGCCGGATTGGTTTGGAGTTGTGGGAGTTCCCCGACTTTACGATCGCTCCGAACTGCGGATGAGTTATGTTACTTGGCAGGAAGGCGTGAATCCTTTTGTCATTGTAGAACTGCTTTCGCCGGGAACGGAAAAAGAAGATTTAGGCGACAATACCGATGAGGAAAAGTTGCCATCTCAGTCGGGAAACGCTGCGGGTAACGGGCAAGTTTTGGATCGGGAGACGAAGGAGGAACCGCCTAGAAAATGGGAGGTTTACGAGCAAATTTTGCGGGTTCCTATTTATGCCGTTTTCAGCCGCTATACTAACAAATTGCGAGTGTTTGAATTGAAGGGCGGACACTATCAAGAATTAGAATTGCCCGAGTCGCGAGTGTGGATTCCTGACCTAAGTTTGGGCTTGGGTTTGTGGCAAGGAGAGTTTCAAGGAATCGATCGACTGTGGTTGCGCTGGTATGATGTTGATGGCAATTGGATTCTGACGGAAGCGGAACAGCAACGGCAGCGGGCCGAGTCAGCGGAATCTAGGGCTCAACAAGCAGAAGCTCAATTGCAGTCTTTAATTCGGCGACTGCGGGAATCTGGCATCGATCCCGATCGATTTTTAAACGGTTAGAGAAGACTGAAGTCCTGACTAATATTATGTCCGGTTGATTACCCCTAATAAGGTAGAGGCGGGTTCACGAAAAATATCTGCCAATAATTGACAATCTCAAAAACCCGCCCTTTTAATCGCGGTCACTCGATCCGAGATGATATAAAAACTGGTTCGCAGTCAGGACTTTAATTTTTTTTACTTCAACATCAGACTGAAAGCCTCACTATACACAGGCTTTAACATTTGATCAAAACTTGATTGGTTGCGGCTGGTTTGCTTGTTGCTGATACTCTTTGGGGTCAACTCATCCCTGTAGGGAGATTGATGCAAATAAGCTTTACCGACAGAACCAAAAAGTTGCAGTTTGTCAGAAATCACCGATTGCATGGCATCGATAGCTTTTTCCATTATTTCCAACAAATCCGGATCTGCCTCCGAAATGCTACTTTTTAACACGTCCATATAAGCTTCGCGAACTTCCGTATTCACATTAAATTTAGATACCCCGAATTGAATACATTGATGAATCATTGACTCCGGCAAACCGCTAGCACCGTGCATCACTAACGGCACTGAAACAGCAGCCCGGATTTTTGCCAGACGCGGAAAATCCAGTTTCGGTTCGCTGAAATATTTGCCGTGAACGTTACCAATTGTTACGGCTAAAAAATCCACCTTCGTTTCTTTGATAAACTCTACTGCTGCTACGGGATCGGTCATTCTTGCGGCTTTCTCCTCGATTGTCAAACCGTCTTCTCTGCCACTAATTCTGCCGATTTCTGCTTCAACTGCCGCACCGTTAGCGTGGCATAATTTAGTCATTTCCCGGCTAAATATTAAGTTTTGTTCGTATGGCAAAAAAGAACCATCTGCCATAATTGATTTGATGCCGGCGGCTAGGCCCAGGTGAATGTCTTTTTCTGAGGTGCTGTGATCTAAGTGTACTGCGATCGGCACTAAAGATTTCCGGGCCGCTTCCATGCACAGCGCGACTAAAGGCGATTTTCCGTATGGCAGGGCGCTGGGGTGAAGTTGCAGTATAGCAGGACTGTGCAGCGCTTCGGCGGCATTAATGACGGCTTTTACTCCTTCGAGGTTGTAGACGTTAAAAGCGCCGATCGCATAACCATTTCTCAAGGCCGTGTTCAGCAATTCGCTAGTTGACGCGAGCATATAGTACCTGCTTTAAAAACTTTTCTGAATGTTGATCATTCTATCAAAGTTCAAGGGCAAGCTCAGCGTAATTTTTGTTTATTTTAATTGCGAATTCTTCCGCTACTATTTATTGTTATGTCGAGCATTATATCAAAGTTCAAGGGCAAGCTCAGCGTAATTTTTGTTTATTTTAATTGCGAATTCTTCCGCTACTATTTATGTTGTAAAGTGCATTTATTCTTGGCTAAGGTGCGCCTAGCGCACCTTACTACTAAGTTATTTAAACTATGTTTGTGCGTTTCCAGCGTGCAAACCGCACTCTTTTACGGTCGCTTCTTCCCACCACCAGCGACCTTCGCGTTCGTGTTGGTTCGGCAATACCGGCTTTGTACAAGGTTCGCAACCAATGCTTACAAAACCGCGTTCGTGCAACTTGTTGTAAGGCACATCCAAAGCGCGAATGTATTCCCAAACCTCTGCCGAAGACCAGTTTGCTAAGGGGTTGAATTTAATTAATTCATGGTCAGGAGTTGAGAATGCAGTGTCAACTTCAATAACCGGAATACCGTTGCGGGTACTGGGACTTTGGTCTTTGCGCTGACCGGTAATCCAAGCATCGAGAGTATTCAGTTTGCGGCGCAGCGGCTTGACTTTCCGCACGCCACAGCATTCTTTGTGACCGTCTTGATAAAAACTAAACAATCCCTTTTCTTCTACTAGGGCTTGTACTTCTGCTGCATCGGGAAACATTACTTCTAATTTAATGCCGTAATGTTTTCTGACTCGATCCAAAAACTGATAAGTTTCCGAGTGCAATCGTCCGGTGTCTAGGGTGAAAACGCGGAAGTTTTTGGTAATTTTTGAGGCAATATCGATCAAAACTACATCTTCAGCCCCGCTGAAAGAAATGGAGATATTGTCAAAATTTTCTAGGGCAAATTTGAGAATGTCTCGCGGTGTTTTTTGACTGTATTCTGCTTCTAGCGCGGCAATGTTGAGATTTCTTTGGATGGCAACCATATTTTCGGGTTTTCGGTGTTCTTTTCCTCTAGCCCTTTATTATAGCCGATCGCCGTCTCTCTCTCTCCGACTAATTTGACAATCAAGCCATGTCGTCCGGGGCCCCCGGATTCATCCGTGAAGCGAAAAAAAAGCTTTGAATGCTCATCGCCAGCCCCCTGGGTTTATCAGTGAGGTCGCTTTCTTCAATCTCTTCAATTTCGTCAATCTAAAATCTAAAATCTAAAATCTAAAATCGACTGGCCGCATCTTGCAGCAGTCTTTTCGGCTGGGCCCACAATCAAGCTCAAGGATGGCGATCGCCCAGTAGAGGAGTTTTGGTGAACCCAAAACTCCTCTACTGGGTAAAATGGGACTGTCGCGCGATCCATTGAATTTGCCCCCCAATTATAAATCGCACACAATAAAATTATTTAAATGTCATTGTTACAATCCGAAAATTTGACTTGTCTCATTAATTAAATAAGGATCGCGAATTAAATAACTTACAATTTTAATTGTTATTGTGGGATGGGCGTCCCGCCCGTCCTTTTTGGACG